>CAYTNI010000564.1:0-2082 GCA_964439115.1 uncultured Saprospiraceae bacterium | reverse complement strand
ATCGAAGCCCCAATTGCTGTAAGTCAGATTGAGCCAACCTTCGCCACCGTAGAGCTGTCGGTCGTATTGCGGTGTATTCGCTGCGCCGATCAAAGAATCGCGCATGAAGAAATTACCATTAAGCTGAAGGCTGCCGGCAATTCTTCCGGCATTATTTTCCTGTGCGCCAAGTTTTGATATACAACCTACCAGACAAAACGAGACAAGTAAAATTTGACCAAGGCATTTCATGAAAAAGCAATTAACAGAATTTTAGGATACCGGCAATGCGTTTGTTGCTAAATTTGCAGTCCGGACTCGCCTGGTGCTCGGTAGCAAAATGGCGCTACAAACCTGTGATGCCGCAAGAACTTTTGGCAAAGATAATTTTTCACCGCACAAAAAAATTCAAAATGAAGTACAGTTTCCCTGGAATGCTATTTTGCTTAGTTCTATTGGCCTGTCATGGCAATCTTACCGCCCAGAAGTCAATCCCCTCAGTAGAAATAAAAACCCTCAATGGACAAGCTGTAAATATCAAGGATTACACCCATAAAGGCGAAAAAATCACCATACTTAGCTTCTGGGCTACATGGTGCAAGCCCTGCATCCAGGAACTGGACGCCATTAAAGACTTATATGCCGACTGGCAGGAGCTGTACGACGTACAACTTGTCGCAGTCACCATTGATGATCAGCGAACCCTTGCCAAAGTCCCCCCCCTGGTTCAAACCAAAGGATGGGAATATGTAGTACTCGCAGATCCTAACCGCGCCTTGATGGCCGCGCTTAATTTCCAGACTCCGCCCCAGACCTTCCTGCTGAACCGCAACGGGGATGTCATTTACGAACACACGGGGTACGTACCGGGCAACGAGTACGAGCTGGAAGAAAAAATCAAGGCTGAGACCGATAAAAAATAAGTCCCTTAAAACCTTGGACAATTTACCTTAAAGCGGGTTTTTGAGGGCTGTACGTATTGGAGTGACAACTCAAAGGCACCTCTGGAATTGTTGGCTGCTGCGAGTACGGACGTCGTAATATCATAGGACAGCCCGATATTAATACGCTCCATTTCTAGAATGGTAGTTACTGCAATGGCATCCAGATAAACTCCCTGGTCAAGGCGGTTAGATACATGCCCCCATGCTCCTGCCCGGATAGCTACCTCTTTCCAGTCGCGATTGGTATATCTGACATTAGCCCCCACCGCAGCGCTGAGCCCCTTATTCTGGCCCATTACAGCTACTGCGGGTAACAAACTCAATTGCCGGGTAAAGGGAATCTCACCTCCGGCATGTCCCACCCAACGGGAATGGAGTATTTCATCGCTATTCTCTACAAAAGACACATTGGGTTGATTGAGGTGGTGCATGGCACCGCCAAGGTATATGGAGGCATTGTCATCAAGGATGGCATACCACAAAATTCCGGCGTTGAAGTCCAGAAAAAGTTCAGTTTCTCTGCGGTTGAAGGCTTCACCGGTGGAAGCGGAGTAATCCACAAAAGCCTGAGAGGTATTAAACTGGTTGGAAAACCACAGGTCGCCCCAATCAAAACTTCGCTGGCCCATGCCAATCTGCGCTCCTGCAATGAGGTACTGATCGCTGGAGCGATACCTGCCCCCATCGAGTTGTTTGAGATAAGAAGCGCCCAAATGCCCCTGAATGCGATTGAATTTGGACATGCCCGCTTCATCGCGCAATGCGGAAATGCTCAGTCCGTAGAAGTCTCCGCTTCGCCCTACCCGCTGCCGGAATTCAGCCCCGGTGGCAATGGTGCGAAAAGCGTCACTCCCCAGGATGCTGGAGTACAATTCGCGGTAGTTGGCGGATACCCGCACTGAACCCTCAAATACCCCTGTCAATGCAGGGTTAAGAAGCGTAGGCGCTGCATAAAATTGGCTGAGCCTCGGATCCTGAGCATATATCGAACAGAAGCCCATGGCAAAAAAGAAAGCCCAAAAGAACCTGGAAGATATAAAGTGCATAAGCGAAAAATTTGTGGTAAAGGAGGCGATTATCGAATTAGTGTTGTCTGGCCTTTGTAGGATTCTATCAGTCCATCGGGCGCCTCACAACCGCCACGAACAAGCCGCCATTT
>CAYTNI010000563.1:0-2083 GCA_964439115.1 uncultured Saprospiraceae bacterium | reverse complement strand
AATTCTTCCGGCCTAATGCCAACGGACGAATGGCATTTTCTATCCGGTTGTTGTCTATCTCCACCCGGCCATCACAAAAGTAGATTTCCAATTGGGGCAACTCATGGTGCGCATAATGCAGTGCCTTGCCTATCGCTTCCTTGCTCAGGTTCTTACGGAACTCCTCATCCACCCAGGCACACAATGCCTCGTAGATCGGGCGCGATTCAAGCTGCCGACGGGCAGCGCAGGCCTCCGCTGATAATTCCTCCTCCCTGTATGTTCTTTCCAGGGCATACATTTTCTGTATCAACGTCAGGGCATGTTCCGCGAGCTTCGCATGGTTCTGCTGTGCCTCCGAAAACTTTCGCCGGATATGCGCCAGGCACGACACCAGCCGTATCTCGGTACGCTTCTTGGCCAGCGACAAATACGCCTTGTACCCGTCGCATTGCAACAGCCCACTAAACCCGGCCAATAATTCCAGGGGCCCTTCCGTACTCCGGCCCTTTCGGTAATCAAACAATACCAGCCGGCTCACCGGGTTGCGGTACACCCACATGTATCCTTGGTGGGTTGTCTTGGTCTTGGTATTGTCCAACACTTTTATGGGCGATTCGTCCGCCTGAAGGTAGTCCGATTGCAGTACCTGCTTTTTAAGTGCCTCCTGAAGCGGCTCCAACAAACTGCAACATGCCGCAAACCAGTCATTCAGCGTCGATTTTTGGATGTTCCAGTCGTGATTCCGCTTGAACTGCTCTATCTGGCGGTAAAAGGGCAGGTGATCCACATATTTCGATACCAACAGGTGCGACAATAACCCGGATTCTGCGATTCCCTTGTGTATTGGCCGGTTCGGAAGGCTGCCGATGATGACTTCCGACTGTCCTTCCTGTGCCGATACGCGTGCGTATTTGCGACGGATATAGCGCCGTTTCAGCAGGATTCCCGGTTGATAATCCACCGTTTCGGTGATCTCATCCCCGATATGCCTCATGCCCGTCGTATCTTCCTGGGGCTCGATTATGATTTCCTCCACCGGCAGGTGTTCCGGCAAGGCCTGACGACCTTTGTGCGTCGCATTTGCCTTGCGCGTGTGCGCAGCGACTTGCTTCGTCCTGACCGTCGTCTCCTCCTCCGTAGCAGCCTCCATACCGGCGAATGCGAAGCTCAGCTGCTCCGGGTTCTTTTGGGACTCACTTGGTACGAAACGTTCGCTACGCTGCCCAAACAACATCCTTTTGAGCTGTTCCAGCTCGTTTTTTACCGCATGCAGCTCATTTGTCTGCTGCTGGTAAAGCGCCAGCAGCTCATTGAAAACCGCTATGGAAACCGTTTCGTTCATGTCTCCAAAATACAACATTCATGCGGGTTTCACCCTATTTTTCGGTATCTTTTTCTTCGTTTTGCCGCACTTATTTCGATGCCGTCCAGCAACATGGCCAGCTCCGACCAGCTCAGCTCCAGGCTCTCCCCCGACACCCCTGTGGGCAGTCCGAATGTCCCTGACTCGAGTTGTTTGTAGTACAGGGCAAATCCGGTCTTGTCCCACATCAATAATTTTATCCGGTCGCGGCGCCGGTTCAAGAACAAGAACACATCGCCGCTGAGCGGATCCCGATTGAGGTGTTGACGAACCAGTCCGTTGAGCCCGTTGAACCCTTTGCGCATATCCGTCACCCCACGGTAAAGAAAATACCGCTGGTGACTCGACAAACTAAGCATCCTGCTGTCGATCCAGTTCCAATACAAGACTGGCCAGCTCCCGGGGCGCCATCCCTTCTATCCCCAACCGTAACCCATGCGGTAATACCAGGGGAAAACCGCGCACACTTTTGCCGATCCGTAGTTCGCTGAACCCACGGGATGACACGGGGGCCAAATCTTTCGCCCTTTTTTCACCCCGCTTCACCCAGTACCGGAGTACATGCGCCGCTATACCTTCCCGGGCACAAAATTCCCGGATACTTTGACCGGATAATGCATACGCCCGTAATACCTGCTCCATCTCTTCCTTTGTCCTTTGCTTTTTCATACCTTTCTTTTTTCGCAAAGGTCAGTTGCTTGTTTGGACCTGGCAAGATGTAGTTAGCCGGACGGATAC
>CAYTNI010000562.1:0-2084 GCA_964439115.1 uncultured Saprospiraceae bacterium | reverse complement strand
AAGTGTTGCGCCGGGCAGTGGCCACCATGGATGAAATGGCGATTTCCAGTTTCCTTTTCGGATCCCGGATGTTCATGGTATTGTAGTCGATCTGGAATTTCATCCATTCCCAGTACCAGCAAAGCAGGTAGACCAGCAGGGTGTGCTTGTTCTCAAAATACCGGTAAATGGATGCTTCGGTGGACTTAATGCGATGAGCCAACTTTTTGAAGGTGAACTCCTCTAATCCCAGTTTATCCAGCAAATGGATACCCTGCTGAATAATATGCCGACCCAGCTTAGTGTCTTGTGGGTCGCGCAGATAAACTTTTTCATTTACCTGAATGCGAATGGCCACTCCCATGATAATTTTACTTTATCCGGACGCAAAAGTAAACAACTAATTAAGGATGGCAACACACTTATTTTTTGGAAGAAACATCTCCATATTCGGATTTTTGGACGAACTCGTGCAACCAGGGCACGCATTTGGAAAAATCATCGAAGATAAATTCCTTGGATACCAGATTCGGAATGATGTTGATGGCCTCCAACATGGCCTTCGGCTGCTCCTGAAGGCCGGTAAATACCACCGTGATGCCCTGTTGCTGCAAATCGAGGATGGCTTCTTCCAGTGCGTAAAGCCCCGATTGGTCAATGTAGGGCACTTTCTTCATTCGGAAAATCATGACTTTAATCTCCGGTATGGCTTTGGCAATTTCCTGGAACCTTGAAGCGAATCCAAAGAACAGGGGGCCATCAAGGTGCTTGATATACACCGTATTTCCTACTCGTTCCATGATGCCGGCCTCATCGCTCCAGGGCACTTCCGGGGCGTATTCGGTAAGCGGTGCAGAGACCGTACGGCGTTCCACTACATCGGATATGGACTTCATGAATAGCAGGGATGCCAAAACCATCCCAGCGGCTACAGCTTCCAATAATCCGACAAATACGGTGAGCAGCAACACGACAATCAGCACAATTGCATCCGCTCTCGGGATAACCCTGATGTTCTTCAGTCCTTTGTAATCAATGATACTGATGCCCACTGTGAGCAGAATACCTGCGAGCACGGCATTGGGCACTTGCCCGACCAATGGACCCACGCCCAAAAGTATGGCAAGGAGCAGCAGTGCGGCAATAACCCCCGATAATTTAGTCTTTCCGCCCGAATTGGCATTGATGACCGTACGCATGGTAGCTCCGGCACCGGGAAGGCCGGCAATAAAGGCGGCCGCTACATTGCCAATACCCTGGCCTACAAGTTCCTGATTGCTGTTGTGGCGTGTTTTGGTGATGTTATCGGCTACTATTGAGGTCAATAGGGTGTCAATAGCACCAAGAGCCGACAGGGTTAAGGCATAACCCAAAATGAGTCGCCAATTGGAGGCATCCAGCAGGGGGGAGAAAAGTTCGGGGTGAAGTGATGGGAAGCCGCCCGGCATCCTTCCTCCGCTTGCATCAGAAATGATGGTGACATCGCCCCTGAAGAAAAAGAAACCCAGGAAAGAAACGGCCAACAGTGCAATCAGGGTACCGGGCACTTTTTTGATTATCCTGGGCGCCAGATAAACCAGGGTGATGGCCACCACTGAAAGTATCACTGCATCCCAGTCTATTTTTCCGGGCAGTGTATGGAGGCTTTTTAATACCTCCAATGGGCCTCCGGAGGGTGCTGCTGCCCCAAAGAGCGGGAAAATTTGTCCTATGATGATAATTACCCCAATACCGGTCATAAAGCCTGATACCACCGGGTACGGTATGTATCGAATGTATTTGCCAATCCTGAGTAGTCCCATGGCAATTTGCATCAGCCCTGCTACAAAAAACACTGCAAGCACTATGGGAAGGGCAGCTTCCAGACTCCCTGCATTTTTGATGCTTTCTGCAATGACAACCGCGGAAACCACCGTCATCGGTGCCGTCGGGCCGCTGATCTGTACCGCCGTGCCCCCAAAAATGGAAGCAAATAACCCCAAACCTATTGCGCCGTATAAGCCTGAAATGGCGCCCAACTCCGTTTGAGCCCCGAAAGCCAATGCAAGCGGAAGTGCCACAATACCGGCGGTACCGGGCCGCTGCCCTCGGGCAGCACTCTTGGC
>CAYTNI010000561.1:0-2090 GCA_964439115.1 uncultured Saprospiraceae bacterium | reverse complement strand
CTTCATCAAATTTCTGGCGCGCGAATAGTAGCCGAGCCCTTCCCAAAGTTTCATGACCTCGTCAGGTTCAGCGGCAGCGAGGGCATGTACGTCGGGAAAACGCTCCATAAACCGCAAATAATAAGGCATTCCCTGTGCTACCCGGGTTTGTTGCAACAACACCTCCGAGAGCCAAATCAAATAGGGGTCTCTTTGTCCCTTCCAGGGCAAAGGTCGTTCCACCTGTTCAGCCCATGCCAGCAGACGGCGCCGAAAGTCCTGGTAGTTCATATAAGTTGCTCAATTTTTGAAAAAGGGTGCCCTGTAAACACTTTTACCTCCATGAATTTGCAAAACGTACCAACCTGAAGACAATCCTCCAAGGGGTATTTCCAGTACCCCAACATGATTCTGGCCTATAGACAAAACCTGCTTGCCAAAGGCATCAAAAATCAGAATTTCACCCGATAATGGCCTGGCAGACAGTTCCACAGTAAGCCAATCACTCGCCGGATTAGGGTAAACCTTTAAATTCGAAATTGCCGGTTCGGTATCCAAAGATAACGGAACACACAAACCATTGGGAAATGACGTACCGAAATAATGGTATCGTAAAAATTGAGTCAGCACCATGGCAGAAGATTCTGCAAAGGCCTGGCGATTGGCCGGCGTATCGCGCACACCATTATAGTTACATTCCATTTGAATGGCATCAATGGAACCGGTAATCATGGAACCGTGCCGCTCTGTGTTGTAACCTCCGGAAAAATAGGGGTTACCAATCCCGGGGAATGGAATAGTAGCACTTGGCACCGAGGGAAATGAAAAGTGAGCAAACAAACTTCCAAGGCTCTCCGGGCCGCGGAGTAAGTCCGAATGGTTGAGTTGCTGCCGATTGTCGAGAACCAGGCCTCTGATACTTGAATAAGATACGAAAGTGCTTGAATTCAAAATGGAATCACTTTGGGCCAGCTCGCTCCCGTAGAGCAAATAGCCAAGCTCGATTCTTTGCAGCGAATGACCGTGGCCGTGTAAGTCAATGAACAGCCCTTTACTAAACCGATGAGCCACTGTATCCTTTGCCGCCTGAATAAATCTGTGAAAATCCTCCCAGGCTTGTTCGGCAAGTGGATTTCCGTCAGCACCTTCAATAAAGCCTCTGTTGGCATCCAGCTTCCTGCGATGCAGCCTGTTGATGATGAGGTGAGGCCTGCAGCCTGTGGAAGCTTCTACCGCTGCAGCCATGCGCCTTGCCAGGTCTTCCGTAAAAACATCCATGGTATGCACACACGCCGCGCAACTCCGGTCGGGAATTTCCGTTGGATTTAAAGTACCTCCATGAGCTGCGGCGATGATGAGCGGGAAATTTCCCGGCTGATATTCGATGTACTGATTAATGCCAAACCACGTATCGCCTACCTGAAAAGGTTGTGCACGCAAAGTAGCCACCATAACAGGAATTCCGGAAGTGGAGAGAACAAGCCCAATTAGCGCAAAAAAATAAATAAAAAGGTGCTGCCTGGCTGCTAAACACATTGGGTTTCTCATGATTCGGGTTTTCCTTGTGGCATTCAACTTCAGGAAGATGGATAATTCCCAAGGGACAAAAATAAGGAACCCTTAGAATCCCTGGCATGGTTATTTTGGGAATACACCACATATTATGGTAGTGAGGGAATCCGGCTGCATTCAAAAGTTCGTACCTTTGCGGCCTAAAAAAGCACTTATGTCCTATCGTACACATACCTGTGGTGAACTCCGACTTGAAGATGTCGGCAATATGGTAAAACTCAGTGGTTGGGTTCAGGCGGGCCGCGACCTTGGCGGGCTCACTTTTGTAGATCTCCGGGATCGTTACGGCATTACCCAGCTGGTTTTTGATATGGAAGACAATGCTGCACTTTGCGAGCGAGCCAGGAAGCTTGGCAGGGAGTTTGTCATTGAAGCAGAGGGACTGGTGAGGGAGCGCACCCGAAAAAATCCCAATCGGGCTACCGGAGATATAGAGATTGAGGTGAAATCTTTCCGGACGCTAAACGCATCCAAGGTGCCTCCTTTTACCATTGATGACAACAGCGATGGCGGCGATGATTTGCGAATGAAGTACCGCT
>CAYTNI010000560.1:410-2093 GCA_964439115.1 uncultured Saprospiraceae bacterium | reverse complement strand
ACACAAATGAACCGAATGCCCGGACATTGATCAGCGAACTCGATGGCTCTGATGATTTCGTTCATGGTGAGGTTGAAGTCCTCCTCTGTTTCTTTGGCTTCGACGCCGTAGTCGAGAGCAGAAAAAACACCGGCATCATTCATTTTTCGAATATTATCCATGCTGTCGAGCAGGGTGGTACCGGCGCAAAACTGTTCGAAGATGGTATGTTTGACTACTTGTTCCACGAAGGGCATTCGAAGGCGGATAGCCGCCAGGCCAAGCATAGAGCCCACTCCTACAAGCCAGTGGTGGTTCATCAGTCCGAAAAGCCGTGCAGATTTTTCCAGTGCATCATCACCTTTCAGCGAGAAGGCGTTGCGAGTATTTTCAAAATCGGGCATTTGTGGGGATACAGATTGTTCCTCCTTTTGCCATTCCTTCACTAGTTTTTTGGCAGTGGTAGGTACCGGAATGCCGGAATTTTCCATAAATTATTTGGTATTAGGCATTTAATCGTTCCAGATGGTCCATGCAGCTTCTGCTTGCGCGTAGAGCATATCCAGGCCGTTTTGCGTATAACAGCCTATCTGCCTGCCGCGTTCAAGAAAAAGAGTTTCTTCCGGGTTATAGACGAGGTCAAACAAAAAATTGTCGGAATTAAGTGACTCATAAGGTATTGGCGGACATTGATTTGTAGTGGGAGCCATGCCAAGGGGCGTCGTATTGATGACAATAGGGAAATTGCGAAAGTGGGTGGGCTGAAGGTTTTGGTAGCATAATTGGCCAGGTTCCTCCCGCCGCGAAACGAAAATGAAGGGTATTTCCATTTGTCGGAGGACCCATGCGACTGCTTTGGATGCACCGCCGGTGCCCAGGATGAGGGCACCTTTAGGAGCATGCCCCCATTGGTGGAGGCTCTTGGTTAAGGATTGGTGGAAGCCTTCCGTATCGGTATTGTATCCTTTGCGTTTACCGGGGGATATTCGGATGACATTGACGGCACCGACGGCTTTGGCCCCCGGGTCGAGGTCGGTAAGAAAGGGGATAACCTGTTCTTTGTAGGGAATGGTTACGTTGAGCCCGACCAAATCGGGGTTTTGGGAGATGACCTGCTTGAGAAGCTGGATATTTTCAATGGGAAACAGCTCGTACCGGCAATCTGAAATACTTTCTCTGAGGAATTTTTCGGTGAAATACCTGCGGGAGAAGGAATGCGATAGTGGAAAACCAATTAAACCAAACAGTCGAGCCATATCTGCTTTTAACAGGTGCAAAGTTGGTAAAAATTATTCAGTTGAACAGGGATTTCCTTTGTTCAACCCATCAAAACTTGCGTGGCTTTAGCCGGGAAATATGGCAATTTTAAAGGCTTATTCGGTGGTTCCCACGATGGCCAGCTGAAAGGTACTTCCTCCGCCGGGACTGATTGCGAGACGGGTGATGTTGCGGATATTGTAAAAGCGGAGGTCAGCGATTTGTACCCAATTCTCATCCACACCTTCCCTGAACTTGAAAATTTTGCTGTCGTTACCCATGAGGAAAGTTCCGTCGGGGAGGATGGCGAAGTCTTCTGATCCGGGGAGCGTTTCGATGATGGTTACCGGTTCGGCTTCCTTTTCACTGGGTTTGCGTTTCATAATTTTCCAATCGCCGTAGCTGGTTTTTTGCACAAACGCGAGTTGTCCGTCAGGTAAAAGGCGA
>CAYTNI010000560.1:0-400 GCA_964439115.1 uncultured Saprospiraceae bacterium | reverse complement strand
CCCATCGCCGCGTCGCCGACGACCGCGACCGAGTAGCGCGGGTTGTCGAGCATGTGAAAGGGGAAAGCGACGGCCCGGATTGGAAGTAATGGCTGTAGTGCGGTCGTTATCCACATCAGCGAGAACAAGTTGATTGGGTTGATCTACCAGGAAAAGCGCCACCTGTCGGCTGTTGATCCAGTGGTAGTAGCCCACATTGTTGAAATACTTAAAAATGGGCTTGCCGTTGCTCAGTCTGTCGGTAGGGAATTGCCACAAACGCTGGATGGTATCTTCCGGTGAACCGGTGAGGTCCTCAAAACGGATCTCAAGAGTGCCGGGGTCCTGGGCGGCCAGTCCAGCAGCCTTTTCCCAGTCCAGGGCTGTCCGCAGACAGGACGTGGAGTAGGGGCTTCCAGTA
>CAYTNI010000559.1:0-2093 GCA_964439115.1 uncultured Saprospiraceae bacterium | reverse complement strand
AGGCACCATGGAAAGGCCGGGCATGAGCGTCTGATGCCCGGCGATGCACTGAATTTCCTCAGCGTGATGGCGGAGGTTTTGTTCCAGCGCCTGAAGATCTGAGTAGAACTCGTAGTGGAGTGCTGCGATACGGGAGTGAAAGCCGGCGTTTTCGGTGAGCAGGATGCTGCCGGACATAAAAAACGGCGTTCTATTCAGGGCGTAGAGGGCGTAATTGTAATCAAAATTGTTCTTGTACTTCTCGTGAAGCACCACCTGACGGAATTCGTGGAGTGTGTCCAGCAGTTGTTCAAATACATAATTTGCCGGCACATAAATTTTAGCGACGTTTCTGCATCCGAGTCCAAAATAGCTGAAGATGTCTTCACCGAGCGCCAGGAGTTCTACATGGGATTCGTTGCCTTCCAGGATGGCCACGGCGTTGCGGTTGCGCCGGATGATATGGGGCCATGAAGAAAAATAAGATTCAAAGTAGCGTGAAGTGTTGTTGCTGCCGGTAGCTATGACGGCATCGAAGCCCTTCAATTGATGCACTATTTCAAAATAATCTCGGCATCGAGGGTCAATTTGCTCCAGCATACGCAACAAACAAGGCAAAAGGTAAGGATCCTTTTCGGAAAGTTTGATTTGCGCTTTGCAGCCCGCCGCAAAAACACATTGCACATCGTGCCAGCCTACAAGGGGAAGGTTGCCCGCCATAACCAGGCCGACCACCGGTAAAGCATCGGAAGGGGTAAGGGAATAAGCACCCAGCCATTGTTGCAACTTTTGGGGCTCGAGCATTTTCGAGGCAATGGACTGAATCGCCTTGCGTTGATTTTCCTTGGTGAACCAAAGATTGTGGTGGGAGGTGCGGTGAATTACCGCCTCCAGGTAGTCATCGGGGTTTAGAAGGCGTTGCCCCAATTCGGCGAGGATATCAATTCTTTCGGAAAGTGAAATGGTCATAAATGGTATTTACTGATTGTCAGCCCATGGGTTGTCCGCTCTGAGCCACAGCGGCTTTGCGTTGTTCTACATATTGACGCCATTCGTCGAGGGCCTCTGCAAAATCGGGCGGCAGCTCGCTGTCGAAATACATGGCTTCGCCGGTTACCGGATGTATAAAGCCCAGCGACTTGGCATGAAGCGCATGGCGCGGCATGATGTTGAAAGCCTTCTGAACGAACAGCTTGTACTTGCTGAATACTGTCCCCTTTACAATAACATCTCCACCGTAGCGCTCATCACTGAACAGGGGATGCCCTATGTGTTGCATGTGCACGCGTATCTGATGCGTGCGGCCGGTTTCCAGATTACACTGTATCAGGCTGACGTAATAGAGTCTTTCCAACACCTTGTAATGGGTAACCGCCCATTTGCCGTGATCACCCTCCGGATAAACCGTAAACAACTGCCGGTCTTTGCGATCCCGGCCCACATGGCCTCTGACGGTACCTACATCCGACTCCGGTTCACCCCAAACGAGGGCGTAATACGTGCGTTGTACCGTATGGTAAAAAAACTGCTTGGCTAAATGCGACATGGCGTATTCCGACTTGGCCACGACCATGAGCCCTGAAGTGTTTTTGTCTATCCGATGCACCAACCCTACCCTATTGTCTTTCCCGGCGCCAATGGCGGGTACTTTTTGCTTTTGGAAATGAAAAGCCAGCGCATTGACGAGCGTTCCGCGCCAATGTCCGACTCCGGGGTGAACGACAATACCCGCCGGTTTGTTTAGCACCAGTAAATCGTCGTCTTCATACACTATATTCAAAGGAATATTCTGGGGGACGATGCGCACACTATCGCCGGGCGGGTGAGGTACAAGTACGGTAATGCGCTGCCCCGGCTTTACGCGGAAGTTGGGCTTGATTTCCTGGCCATCCACGCGGATAGATCCGGCGCGAATAGCGTTTTGGAGCCGGTTCCGGGAAACCTTTTGCATGCGGTCAAAGAGGAATTTATCAATTCTGATGGCACTTTGTTGGGGGTCCACCACAATCTCGTTGTAGTCGGCATATTCCTCATCAGCGGCTTGCTCCTGATCGGGTGAGTCCAAAATTTCTTCTTCCAGCATCCGGCTTTTATTGTGAAAAGAGCAAAATTAC
>CAYTNI010000558.1:0-2105 GCA_964439115.1 uncultured Saprospiraceae bacterium | reverse complement strand
GATAGCTCATGGCAACCCACACAGTAACCGGCAACGAGGCCCTGGCCTACGGGGCGTTGGATGCCGGAGTTCGGTTGGTGACAGGGTACCCCGGTTCGCCGAGTACTCGGACGCTGGAAGCGCTGATTTTTGGTATGCTGAGTGATCAGCTGGGAGCCATTCCCGTCAGTGAAGCTTATGATGGAGTGACTACCGCTCGTCTGACTCCTGCCTTTGACTCACAGGAAGAGGTGTACCGTCAGGTTATCGAAAAACTCGATGAGGCGATCGCGCTGTTTAACGAAACAGAAAATGCCAAAGGTTTGAATATCGATAATGGAGACATCATGTACCAGGGCGATATCAACAAATGGCGTCGCTTTGCTTATGCCCTGAAAGCCAGGTACCTCAACCACCTCACCAAAAAGAGTACTTACAACCCCCAGGCGGTTATTGAGGCTTGCAGCAATGCCTTCAATGCCGATGGCATGGATGCAGAGTTTCCCTACCTGGACAATGCCTCAGCTACAGAGGCCAACCCCTGGAGCAACAAAGGATATGGCGGATTTACCAGTGCAACTGCACCCCGGTACTTTTCTTATACCCAGTTTTTTGTGGATCTGTTGAAAACTACGCCCGTTACCAATGCTGAGCTCCTTGATCCCCGTATTGGGATTATCATGAACCCTGCACCTTCCGACGGTGAGTTCAGGGGATTGATTCCCGGACAAGGTGTTCCGGGCGGTATTGCTACCAATGGCAACAACTATGGCCGGGTTACCGGAGGGTTTTATGCCAGACCTACTTCTCCTTTCCCCTTCATTACCTATGCGGAAGTGAAATTCATCGAAGCAGAGGCACGCCTTCGTTCCGGAGACAGTTCCGGCGCATTGGCAGCGTACCAGGAAGGGATTCGCGCCAATATGCGCAAATTGGGCGTTCCGGCAGCAGAAATTGATGCTTTCTGGAACGGATTGGTCAGCAATGGCGTTCAGCAGCATTTTGCTGATTTAAAAACAGGTTTGAGCCACATCATGCGTCAAAAATATATCGTTCAGGTCTTCAACCCGGAGACCTGGGTGGACTTGCGGCGCATGGACTATAGCCAGGAGATTTATGGCCCGTCCTTCACACGTCCTATTAACCTGAATCCGCTTTTTTCCGAAGGAGAATGGATCAGAGCCATGATTGTGGAAGGAAACGAAGAGGTACGAAATGGTGCCAACGTGGGCGACAATACGCCTGCCTACCGACTAAAAACGCCACTTTGGTGGGATACCCCAAATTAATCCTCCATTAGGGTATGTTTTTAGGAAGGAATCCGGTTGGGGCAATTAAGCCCCAACCGGATTTTTGTTTATCCCCCTGTCCTTCCGCAGAAATATCTTTATTTTGGGCTTTTTGAATAAGCAGCCCCCAATGAAAGCAATTACCAAAGTCGTCAATGGCTACCGCAAGATGGAAAAACCGGTATTGTATGCCCTTGCCGCACAGTTTTGCATCCAGGCTGTACATACCTCTGCCTTCCTGTTACTGAATTTTTTTATGGCAGAAGAGGGGTATGCCGACTATGAAATTGCGCAGGTACTCTCGTGGCGCTACATGGCGGTATTTTTTCTGGCCTTTCCGGTGGGCTTATTGATCAAGGGCAGGCGGCTGATTCCTTTTTTTTACGCTGCGGCTGTAGCCATGCCTATAGTCACGCATGTATTGTTGCTTGCCATTGATGCGCACTGGGACAACTGGATCCCCATCCTCGCAATGGTTTGGGGCCTCGCTTACATGACCATGCAGGTGACCATTCTTCCCTTTATTCTGCTCAATGGCAGCCCTGAGACCCACTCCGAGGCGTTTTCGCTTTCTTTTCTCACCTTCAGTGCCACTACCTTCCTGGTTGGGGTATGTAACAGTATATTTCACCAGATTGATCCTGTCTTTTTTACAGAAAAGAGGATTCTGCAAGGCGTGGCTACCCTTTCTGTGCTGGCTATTTATTTTGTATCTAAAATCCGTATTCGCGAAAACCTGACCGCCCGGGTGCCTTTTCGGCAGATTCGCCGGGATTACGACTGGGGACTGATCATCAAGGCATTTATCCCCTCCCTCATCCTGGCCATTGGAGCGGG
>CAYTNI010000557.1:0-2107 GCA_964439115.1 uncultured Saprospiraceae bacterium | reverse complement strand
ACGAAAATGATGGAGTGCACCAACAGAAATACATCCTTAAGGAAAGAAGTTTTTGGCTTGAGCTTCAGAAAGTCTCCAAAACAACCGCAATCTGTTACTTTCATATTGGTTTCCACGAACGAACCCCATTTGCTGAATTCAAAGAAATTAACGCCGGCAGGCACGTGACCGGTGAGGTAAGTAAATCCGGTCAGCACCGTAAAAAAGGCTACGAGAGACAAAAATAGCCAGGCTGCCAATCCGCGATAGGCGCCGAGGAGCAACATCACACCGAGCACCATTTCAAAAACAATCATCAATACAGAAAAGCCCACCGCATATTGCGACATCCAGGGAAAAACGGCGGCGAGGCTTTCCATGCCCGCCCCGGAAAAGGTGGATTCAAACTCTGCAAAATACTGTTCCATCTTGAAGGCTGTTCCCAGAGGATCAACAGCCTTAACAAATCCTGAAAACAAGAACAGGGATGCGCAAAAGTTCTGCAAAAAACTGAGCCACGGAGTGCTGATTTTTCGAGGCCAGGCAAATTTCATGACAGCGGTAAGGACTGCTGCAGCGATGGCGATGTACAACACGAGCGTGATGATGGTCATGACTGGTTGGTTTTACAGGTGGATTCATCCAATTTTATGAGTGCAAAAATAGCGTAGTTTATGATATCCATATAGTTGGCGTCCAATCCTTCAGAAACGATGGTTTTCCCGTCGTTGTCTTCTATTTGCTTAATGCGAAGCAGTTTCATCAAAATCATATCTGTAAAGGAGTATGGCCGCATATCCCGCCACACCTCGCCGTAATCGTCATTCTTGGCGCGCAGCAGATCGAGCGTTTTTCCCGCGTAGTGGTCGTATTGCCTTTCAGCCTCTTCCACACTCATTTCGAGAGGGGCATCTGAAGGGAGATGAAGTTGGATAAGTGCCATGAGGCAATAATTGACAATACCGACAAACTCCGATTCAATGGAGTCGGGAACACGCTGATAACCCTTCTCCTCAATATTGCGGATTCGCTTAGCCTTAATAAAAAGCTGGTCGGTAAGGGAGGAAGGCCGCAGAATTCGCCAGGAAACACCGTAATCCCTTGCTTTTTGCATAAAAAGGGACTTACAGCGCTTCAGAATAGCGTCAAACTGTTCTATGGTTTTATCCACAACCTCTGTTTTGGTCTGCAAAGGTATTAAACCTTCTGCAAGTTGCGGCCATTTCCTAAAAAAGCTTACTTCGGGTTGCTCTCAATTATACCAAATTCTCCTCTAAATGGCGTAATTTTGCCCTCGACATTTATAAAAAGAGACATATCCTATTAAAACCTGGACTTATGAATTACGACGTTGTCCTCATCGGCGCAGGAATAGTAGGCACCGCTACTGCCATGCATTTGCTGGAGCAGCAGCCGAACCTGCGGGTCTGTGTGCTGGAAAAGGAGGATACCGTGGCAAAACACCAATCCGGGAGCAATAGCGGGGTAATTCACTCCGGCATTTACTACAAACCCGGCAGCCTGAAAGCGCTGAACTGCCGCAAAGGCTACCTGGACCTCATTAGATTCTGCGATACCCATGGCGTTCCTTATGAAATATGCGGCAAAATCATCTCCGCCGTGGATGAAGAAGAGGCCTCCCTCCTTCCCGGAATACTGGAGCGCGGCAAGGCCAATGGACTGGAAGGTATCAGGCTAATCAGCAAAGAGGAAGCCCAGGAAATTGAACCTCACGTAAATTGCATTTCCGCCATTTTCGTGCCGCAAACGGGCATCATCAATTACCCCACGGTAGCAGAAAAACAACTCGAAATCGCCCAATCCCGCGGCGCAGAAGTGCGTTATAACACGCGCGTTACCGGTATGCGACGGCTCGGCGGAGAAAACATTGTGGAGACGGATAATGGCGTGTTCCATTGCAAAATTGCCGTCAACTGCGCAGGGCTATACTCCGACAAGGTAGCCGCAATGACCGGCCAAAGCGACAACCTGCAAATCCTTCCTTTCCGGGGAGAATACTACGATCTGGTGCCGGAAAGAACACATCTTGTACGCAATTTAATCTACCCTGTACCCAATCCTGCTTTCCCTTTCCTCGGAGTGCATTTTACCCGCATGATTGACGGAG
>CAYTNI010000556.1:0-2108 GCA_964439115.1 uncultured Saprospiraceae bacterium | reverse complement strand
ATTTCAGAGCTGCCGGATCGGAAAAGGAGGCGGTCTGCAATAGACACATAAACGACGCCGCCCCGTACTTCAACCTGAATATCCTGGTCATTCAAATCACTCAACGAGCGCTTCAGGTTCATCACCAGTGCCAGGTTGAGAGAATCCTTGAGCTGGATGCTAGAAGTAAGCTCCTGGATATACCTCGTTTGGGCATTGATGGACTCCAGGGATCTCTTGATACTCTCAGCGCCTTCCTTGTTCACGATGGAAAGGTCGGCCATGCGGTCGAGTAAAGCGGCATTGGTACCCTGAAGGTTTTCAATTTGAGCCTCCAGTTGCTGAATCATGCGATTCTTTGAGGTGATTTCGCCATTTTTGGCGCCAATCTCAACTTCGCTCCTGCGCAGGGATTGCTGATAGTCATTGGATTGGCTTAGACACTCATCCAAACGCTTTTTGGTCTCTTCGTAGGCCAACCGCATTTTTTCGTTGCTGCCCTGCAATTCAGTGAATTTTTTCTTGGCCACACAGGAAGAAAGAGACAACCCTAATGTGAGAGCCATCATCCCAAGGAATATTTTTTTAAACATCATTCAGGTTTTTGTAGTGAGCAATAATCGTTTTCCGTAGCGAACGGGTTTGCGAACCATACCGAAATGGGGCAAAAATGATAAAAAAAAGGCAAACAAACAGTAGAAAATATCGCTGCCTCTTCTAAAAGTGATTTCTCTAAAGGTATTATGGTTTTTTTGCAAAAAAAGCGGATATTTCCCGGCTGATCATCTTATAATACCATTTTCTATGCCGTTTATTGTGTATGCTACGCCGAATTTTACAGAAAATGCAGTGCGTTTCCTCCATGCGCTGACGCAAATTCCTGATCTGGAAATAGGATTAATCACACAGGAACCCATTTCCCTGTTGAGGGAAAATATTCGGCAAAAAATTACCGCTCACGCCCAGGTCAATGACCCCTTCGACCCTGTGCAGTTAGAGGCTAAAATACGCCTTTTTCAACAGCGCTGGGGAACACCGCATAGGCTCATGGGTGCAGTGGAAACTATCCAGGAGCCCCTCGCCCAGGTAAGAGAAATCTTCGGCATTGAAGGTATGGATACGGAAACAGCCCTCAATTTTAGAGACAAGGCACGGATGAAAGCCAAACTAAGAGCAGCCGGCATTCCCTGTGCACGGTATGCAACTGCGGCTACAGCCGAAGAGGCACGCAGTTTTGCCCGGGATTGCGGCTTTCCATTGGTTGCAAAACCTCCTGCGGGAATGGGTTCCCTCTCTACTTACAAAATCCACCATGACCATGAGCTGGAAGCTGTGATTGAAGCTATGGCTCCAGCTCAGGGGCGAGAGATGCTGTTGGAGGAGTTTATCACCGGCGCAGAACACTCCTTTGATACTTTTTCTCTGGAAGGGGTACCGGTTTTTCACTCCATTTGCCAATATTTTCCCAATCCTATAGAAGTGATGCGGGAGCCCTGGATTCAATGGCAGGTAGTCATTCCAAGAGAGATAGAATCATCCTGTTATGACGACATCCGCCAGGCGGCCTTCCGCACGCTCGAAGTACTGGGAATGCGCACCGGCATGAGTCACATGGAGTGGTTTCGCAGAACAGACGGCACCATTGCTGTTTCAGAGGTGGCAGCACGGCCGCCCGGTGCGCAAATTACCACCCTTATCTCCCGCGCCAGTGATTTTGATGCTGTTACCGCCTGGGCACGCATGGTCATATTCGGCACCTTCGAGCCTCCAACCCGGCAATTTGCAGTGGGAGCAGCTTATTTGCGCGGTATGGGAACCGGCAAGGTCAAGGCCGTACATGGCCTGGAAGATATTGACAAAGAATTCGGGCACCTCGTTACTGATGCGAAAATACCGGAAATAGGAACCCCGAATGCGGCGAACTACGAAGGCGAAGGATACATTATCATCCGCCATCCGGAAACGGAAGTTGTTAAAGCAGCCCTCCAAAAGATTGTGTCCACAGTGCGGGTGGAACTGGCCTGATGCTGGAGAAATCTCACCTATTGCCGCCGACTGAGGATATCAGCCATGGGAGCTTATCAGATTTTTCGGGTCAGCAGGTCGAGCAGTGCCGCTTCAAGGTCCGG
>CAYTNI010000555.1:0-2116 GCA_964439115.1 uncultured Saprospiraceae bacterium | reverse complement strand
CCGCGCGCAACGCGCCCCCGCGTGACCCGCCCCCGCTATCGCACCAAATACAAAAAACCCGTCTTTCGGGGCTTGCCCTTCGCATCCTTCATGCCCGTCCAGGTTTTACCATCGAAGAATTTGGCGCGACCCACCTTCCAGACATACACACCGGCAGGCATCGGCTGCCCAAGGAAGGTGCCATCCCAAAACTGCTCCGGCATGCCCTCCTCGTTCAGCGCCGAAGACTCCCACACCAACTGTCCCGTACGCGTAAATACGGAAATGTAGTAGTCCGACAAGCCAATCCCCTTGGGCATAAATACCTGCTTTTCAAATTCCGAATTGGCCGGCTCCATCAGATTGGGTATGTACAAACCGCCCAAGGTGTCGAGATCTATCACCCGCGAAACCGTATCCGCACAGCCGAATTCATTGATGGCCCAATGGAAAACCGTCTTGTCAAAACTCGACAAAAAGCGATGCACAGGGTCTCTCTCCCTCGATACTGGCGTGCCATCACTGAAAAACCAGCCAAATTCTATGGCATCCGCACTCGATTCATCGCGAAACTGATAGGTCGTCGGCAATTCATCATCCAAACGCTCCAAAGAAAATCCCGCCACCGGTGTCGGAAATACCGTAAAATAATCATCAAGCAACAGCGTATCCGCACAGCCGCTGCCGTTGCCGGCAATGAGCACAATGCCATAAACCCCCTCCTCGCCAAACCAGTACCTCGGACTCCATATCGTATCCTCATACACTACCGCCTGCTCATCGCGAATCTCCCATTGCACAAATTCCGCATGTTGCGAGGTGTTCGTAAACTGTACCGTGTCGCCCTCGCACAAATCGGTATCCGGCACGGTAAAGCCGGCAAGGGGAACATCGTATGCACGGAAGGTTTTCTGAATGGTATCGGCACACAAAAACTCGTTGCGGGCAATGAGCTCAATCGTATAAGTCTGCGCATTCGGGTAGCTGGTACACGGCTCATTGAGGATAGACACCGGCGTACCGTTGCCCAAATTCCAGGTAAACCCGAATGCCCCGGTAGTGGTATTTTCAAAACATACCTCCTGCGGCAACCCACAAGGGGCCTCCTGTACAATCTCAAAATCAGGCTCCGGCACCGGATACACCAAAATGCTCCGGAATACGGTGTCCTTGTCGCAACCATACACATCCACCGCCCAAAGGGTGATGTCGTAATTGCCGCTGTTTTGGTAGGTGTGCGGCCCAGGATTGGCGCCCACAGAGGTGTTGCCATCGCCAAAATCCCAGCGGAAATAGTAATTCTGCGGGTTGAGCGTCTGGTTGGTCATGGTCACCTCCAGGGCCGGACAGCCAAACAACGGGGAAGCGGTCACCAGCGGCTGGGGCAATGGCCGGATGTTGATTTCCATGCTGTCTGATGCCGGACAGCCGGTAGCCGCCGAAAATGCCGTCAATTTCACCCAATAAGACCCCGGCTCCTCAAAAAAGTGCACGGGATTGGTCGCCGTAGAGGTATCGCCATCGCCAAATTGCCAGAAATTGCCGTTGATGTCAATGGAAGTGTTGATGAACTGCACGGAATCCTCGGCGCAACTGTTCAGCGGGGCTTCAAAACTGACCTCCGGCGCCGGATAGACCGTAATCTCCATCGAATGGCTGTTTTGCGAGCAGCCATTGTCGGCCACCAGCGTTACCGTATATCGGGTAATGGTATCGCCGGTGGCGAAGAAGGTATAAACCGTATCCTCGGCGGTGCTGGTGTCGTCGTTTTGGTCAAAATACCAGTTGTAGATGATCAGGGAGTCGGGCAAGGTGGAATTGTCGAACTGCACGGTAAGCGGCTCGCAACCTGTGGCTACATCCACCCCGAAGAAGGTCCTGACACTGTCGGGCAGCACGGTAATCTGCTGAAAAACGGAATCGGTACCGCATTCATTATATGCCACGAAAAGGATGTCGTAAATCGAATTATCTTCCCCTGTAGCGTAAAAAATGCGGTCGGGGGGAATCAGTTCGGTGGAGTACAAACTGCCGTTGATGTACCAGGCGAAGGCCTCCGGTAGCCCCTCGGTAAGGTTGTTGAACCTGACGTTGAGCGGCGTACACCCTTCCACGCGGTTGAACCTTACATCGGCCA
>CAYTNI010000554.1:0-2127 GCA_964439115.1 uncultured Saprospiraceae bacterium | reverse complement strand
ATGCCGATGGGCTTCCGCCGGCTCTGATCAAGGATTTTTTGAGCGCTATTTCGAATCAGGATATAGCGTCCTTCAAGGATTCCGCCCTGTCGATTTACCAAAAACTCCATTTAGCGGAAGTGAATACTCCAAATATTCTCATCTGCCCTGATGAGCTCTGGGAACTTATTCCTTACGATGCATTGATTCCGGAGGAGCAGGCTTCTGCACATTGGCAGGATTTTAATTATCTGATAAAAAATCACAACATATACACCATTCCCAATATTAACGCCGTGTATCCCTTGCTGCAGGAGCGGGTTGATATGGAAATTTGTTTGTGGTCTTCCAGGCAGAACGAGCAGACCTTGCCCTACAATAAGTCGTTCAGGGATTACCTCCGGGAAAATTTTGACGTTACCGATGAGCGGCCTGCTCCTGATGGCATCCTGCACATTCTGGCACATTCTGCGGTGGACGGCAACCGCGTTCGTTTTCAGCTGGACCAGCGTTCCATTTCCATTGAAGAAAACTATGACTTCACCTCCAGGATGGTCATTTTGCATGGATGCAGTTCGGGGGTCGGCAGAGGAGTGGCCTCTGAGGGCATTTTATCCCTTTGGCGATCCTTTCTGTACCATGGAAGTGCGGCGGTGGTGTACTCGATATGGGATGTGGACAATCAATCCAGTACGGACTTATTCAAATACTTTTACGGGCACACCCAAAAGGATGATAAAATTTCGGCGTCACTCCGGGAGGCCAAATTAAGCCTGCTGAACGAACCGATATATCCTGAGTGGTCAAGTCCGTTTTATTGGGCCAATTTTCAGTATATCGGTTCGGAGTTAGTGGCTGATTAGCTTATCCAGAATCTCCTTAGCTTGTTTTTGATATGGATTAGCAGGGTTTTCAGCCACCTTTCCGAGTTGTTCCCTACTTTTTTGAGCATCTTTTTTCAGGTACATCAAGCCTAATCGGAAGGCGCTCTTGTGTGCAATCAGCGGCGAGGAGGATTGTTCCAGGCGTTGATAGACAGAGAGCGCTACCTGATTGCGGCCCAGCATTTCATTGCAGTAGCCGGTGTAAAAAGCGGAGGTGTCGTTTTCCGGCATGCTGCTCAGATAGGCCAGTGCGCGATCGTAGTTGCCATTGGCAATTTCTATCATGCCCATGTTTAGGATATTTTCCGGTGACCTATTCATCAGGATGGGGAGGCCGGCTTCCGAGTTTTTGTATTGCTCGTAGATATTTTCTTCGGGTAATGGAAGTGAATTCCGAACGATCAGCAAAACCACCACAGCGGCTGCCGCCAGGCTCACCGCATAGCGCATCATTCGCCTTCTGGAGGTCTGGCGCTGTTCCGCCTTCCGGAATTGAGCTTTCAATGCGTGTTTTTGAAGGGCATCCGCCTCAATATTTTTTCGGAGCAGGTGGTAGGCTAAGTAGTGATGTGCCAGATCCGGATTAGACGACATTTCATCTTCCAGCTTCATGCGCCTGGTTTCTTCCAGGACACCATCGTAGAGGGCATCAAACTCCTCTATCATTTCGGGGGACAGTTCATTCATTTCCGCTTTCATAATCAGCGATGTTTTTGGTTTGAATGGAATAATTGGCGATGCAGCGGCTCTTATTCGCTTTGACTGTATCTGCATTTTTGTAATTCAATATTTCGGCAATCTCCTGAAGGCTTTTTTTTTCATAATAGAACAGTTGGAGAATATTCCTGCATTTCTCACCAAACTGAGAGAAAACAAAACCTGCGGCACGGTCAATCTGCGGGTTGTAGGTATGCCGCAGAATTTCTTCGAGCCTGCTGTTGTTGAGTAAAAATTCCTGTTCCTTCTTCTGCTTGTTTTTGAGTTCCACAATCAGGTTGCTGCCAATCTGGAACACATAAGCCGATATCTTCGAGGTTATTTTTGTAAGTACTCCCCGCTGAATATTTTGATACAGCGCAATCATCGTTTCCTGATAGACATCTTCCAGATCATGCACGGGCATTTCCGGGAATTTTGACCTGGCGAACTTCATAAACTGGGGCTTCAATTCCAGATATGCCTTCTCCAAAGGAACCAGATCACCTTTTTTTATCCGTTCTATGTCCTTTTCGTTCATGTATTAAACAATTTCTATTAAGGCAAT
>CAYTNI010000553.1:0-2129 GCA_964439115.1 uncultured Saprospiraceae bacterium | reverse complement strand
TCCGAGTACGGTATTCAGCTATGACGTGAGCAGCGGGGAGTCAAAGCCTTTTTTTAATTTTTTTCTAAAATTTAATCCGGAGGATTACGGGGAGCGTCAGGTGTTTTACACCAGCAAGGATGGCACCAAAGTACCCATGTTTCTGGTTCATAAAAAAGGGCTTCCCAAGGATGGTCAGAACCCTACCTATCTATATGGCTATGGAGGCTTCAACATCAGTCTAACGCCCTCCTTTAGCGCTTCGCGCCTGGTACTGCTTGAAAATGGCGGTATTTTTGCCATGGCTAACCTGCGCGGAGGGGCCGAATACGGAGAAGCCTGGCATCAGGCCGGGATGTTGCTCAAGAAGCAAAATGTATTTGATGATTTCATTGCTGCGGGTGAATACCTCATTAGCGAGGGTTATACCTCGAGCAGCAAGCTGGGTATCGCCGGCGGCTCCAATGGAGGATTGCTGGTAGGTGCCTGCATGACCCAACGCCCTGAGCTTTTCGCCGTGGCCTTGCCGGCTGTTGGAGTTTTGGATATGCTACGCTACCATCTTTTTACGGTTGGGAAAGGCTGGATTCCCGAGTACGGATCCAGTGAAGATCCGGCCCATTTCAAAAATTTATTGGCCTATTCACCTTTACACAACCTGAAACCAGGGGTTTCTTATCCGGCAACGATGATCACTACTGCCGACCATGACGATCGGGTAGTGCCGGCGCATTCCTTCAAATTTGCCGCCCAATTGCAAAAAGTGCATAAGGGTAAAAACCCGGTGCTGATTCGGATAGAAACAAGAGCCGGTCATGGTGCGGGGAAGCCCACTTCTAAGGTAATTGAGGAGGCCGCTGATATCTGGTCTTTTTTCTTTTATCATACCGGTACAACAATTGCGTATTGATTTTTTTCCAGTATAATGACTTTTGTAATGGGATGTGGATGGCATCATCCATACCTTTGAGCTGTTTTTTCATCTAAACATTCATTCATGCGTACATTATCCATCTTTTTACTCGTATTTGTTACCATATTCGGAAACGCCCAACCTTTCAGCCTTCCCAAGCTGGGTTATGCTTTCAATGCCCTGGAGCCGCATATTGATGCGCAGACCATGGAGATACATTATTCCAGGCACCACCAAGGATATGTAAACAACCTCAACAAGGCTGTAAACGGAACTCCAGCAGCATCGCTTGCGCTACCAGATCTTTTAATAGCCGCCGGCCGCCGGGGTGATGCTGTGCGCAACAATGGCGGTGGTCATTACAACCACAACCTGTTCTGGCAAATTTTGTCCCCGCAGGCTGTCAAAACTCCGTCCGGGGCTCTCGCAGATGCCATCCAGGCACAATTCGGCTCTTTGGACAGCCTCAAGACGGCACTCAACCAGGCAGGAGCAACCCGCTTTGGCTCAGGCTGGGCATGGCTAATTGTAACTGTGGACAAAAAACTCAAGGTGACTTCTACGCCCAACCAGGATAACCCTATCATGGATGTCGCCAAGGATAGAGGTATTCCTATTCTGGGTATTGATGTCTGGGAACATGCCTATTATCTCAAATATCAAAACAAGCGCGGCGACTATCTTGGCGCCCTTTGGAATGTACTCAACTGGGATGCCGTAAGCAAAAATTATGAGTCGGCCCTTCAGGATCCTTTGCTTAAAAAAATTGAAAAAGACGCCTGGGAAACCCTTACCGGATTCCATAAGGTCATGTCACAAACCTTCCACCCGGCAGAGGAGGGGGATCTTCAGCCCATTCGCTCGCGAAGCAAAGAGTTGGTGTTGGCGGCAATCAAGCTGAAAGAATCTCCGATTCCAGCTTCTTTCAATACTTCAGACATCAAAAAAGCCATAGCAGACCTGGTGACCGGTGCGCAGGATTTGGACAAGAGCATTCAAAAGAAAGCCAAAGACGATGTAGTAAAGGCCAGGCTTACCGCACTGCACGATACATTCCATCTCATTCAGGGACTCTGCAGTCATTGAGCCAATGAAGCCAAAGTGGTACTTTTTCATACCGCATCCGGCGGCTATTTTATTCAGCATGCTGGTGCTTGCAGGTTTACTGAGCCATCTTATCCCTGCAGGGAAATTTGAAAGAATTATCGTAGAGGGCCGGGAGCGAGTCGTTCCCGGC
>CAYTNI010000552.1:0-2130 GCA_964439115.1 uncultured Saprospiraceae bacterium | reverse complement strand
CTGCCAAACATCGTTTGTTTCCATGCATTCACCGAATTCTCCTTTACTTTACCTAATTTAGCAGGTAATTTTATAAAAAAATAAAAACACCCATACTATGCGATCTTTAACGATGATTGTTGTTCTGATCGTCATCGGACTCTTTGTCCTGATGAGCGGCTGCAATACCTACAATACTTTTGTTGACCTCGACGAAGAAGTCGAAAATGCCTGGGGAAAAGTCCAGAGTGCCTATCAGCGCAGGGCAGATCTCATCCCCAATCTCGTGAATACGGTCAAGGGAGTGGCTAATTTCGAACAGGAAACCCTCACAGAAGTGGCCAATGCAAGAGCCAAAGCTACCAGCATTAATATTGACCCTTCCAACCTTACCGCAGATCAACTCAAGTCTTTCCAGGAAGCACAGTCCGGATCATCTCAATCGCTGGGCCGATTGCTGATGGTTACCGAAAATTATCCCGAACTCAAAGCCAACCAGAATTTTGTAGAACTGCAAACCCAGCTGGAAGGAACCGAGAATCGCATCAAAGTGGAGAGAGACCGGTTCAACGATACCGTGACCGCCTACAACAAAAAGATCCGAC
This sequence comes from uncultured Saprospiraceae bacterium, assembly GCA_964439115.1. GTDB lineage: Bacteria > Bacteroidota > Bacteroidia > Chitinophagales > Saprospiraceae > UBA2329. The sequence continues at coordinate 1,546 of CAYTNI010000552.1, read as the reverse complement.
GCTTCCCGGCCAGTTTTTACGCTACGATCTTTGGTTTTGATGCCCGGTCGCCCTTCGAAGCACAAGCCGGAGCAGAACAAGCCCCGCAAGTACAGTTTTAATTCCATCGCATGCAAAGGTTTTTCAGCAAAGAAGAGGAAGTAAGGATTATTCAGGCCATTGAACAGGCCGAAAAACAGACATCCGGAGAAATACGGGTGCACCTGGAAAGCCATGCCTATGCCAAACCGCTTGTGGCCGCAGTGCAAACCTTCAACCGGTTGAAGATGTACCAGACCAAAGCCAGAAATGCCGTACTTGTGTTTATTGTTCCGAGTGCCCGCACGTTCGCGATCATCGGCGATAAAGGGATAGATGCCGTGGTAGGCCAGGATTTCTGGCAACAGGAAAAAGAACTCCTGCAACAGCATTTTCGACAACAACAGTTCTGCGAGGGGGTATGCAAAGTCGTGGAGCAAATCGGCGAAAAGCTCAAAACGCATTTCCCGTATGAATCAGACGATCAAAACGAGTTGCCGGACAAACTCTCGTATAATTAATTATCCGGGTTGACCGCAACACAAATAATTTTTTTCATGCCACTATCGCATACGATGCTTTCGTTTCTTCGATATTCCTGCTTATGGTTGGTCTTCATCGGCAGCCTGGGTCAATTGACGGCCCAGGTTGCTGTGCCGGCCCGACCCAATCCCCCCCGATTGGTCAATGATTTTGCCAATTTACTTTCCCCACAGGAACAAACAACGCTGGAACGCAAGTTGGTGGCCTATAACGATTCTACAAGTACCCAGATTGCCCTTGTGATTATTCCTTCCCTCGATGGTGCCGATCCTTTCGATTTTTCCCAGCAACTGGCTACGGAATGGGGGATCGGACAGGATGATAAGGACAACGGCATCCTGCTTTTCATATCCCTGCAAGACCGAAAGATAGGTTTCCAAACAGGCTATGGAGCAGAGTCTTTCCTGACAGATGCCCTGTCAAAAAGGATTATTGATAAGGTCATCCGACCCGCTTTCCGCAGCAACCGCTATTACGAAGGCCTGGATCAGGCCACCGATATCGTGATGCAATTGGGTTCAGGGCAATACGAGCCTACCCAAAAAAAACAGTCGGCCCGGGGCGGCCGTACTATGTTTATTGTTTTGGTCGGACTCTTTCTTTTTCTTCTCATCATCAGCGCAACCCAGGATCGTAAAGGCAGAGATGACGACGACGATGATGAGGGCGGCTATTGGCGCGGAGGGCGGTACGATAAAAAGTACAAACGCAGACACAGCGGATGGGGCGGCGGATGGATTTTCCTTCCCGGTAATGGTGGCTGGGGAAGCCGTGGTGGCGGAGGCTGGTTTGGCGATAGCGACGGAGGTGGCTTCGGCGGATTTGGTGGCGGTGATTTTGGCGGCGGCGGCGCCTGGGGCGACTGGTAGCGACCTCCTGATTATAAGTTTTTGAGCATGGCAAAATATTGTCGCGCACGCCTGAGTACATCTAACATTTTCAAGGGTGATAAATAAGCAATTCCCCCACGGTGATTCCTTCGGGC
>CAYTNI010000551.1:0-2131 GCA_964439115.1 uncultured Saprospiraceae bacterium | reverse complement strand
TACCCAAAATGAAAGTCGAATTGCGCCGCCTGAGTGGCGATTATCACCTGCAAGATACCAATAAAGACGGTAACACCATCGAAACGGATGCATCACCGGATATTGGCGGTACGGCAAAGGGTATGCGCCCCATGGAATTACTCCTCTCTGCGGTGGGGGCATGCAGTTCCATTGATGTCATTTTGATTATGAAGAAAAAGCGCCAGCCTTTGCGCGATATTAAGGTAAGCGTAACCGGCAATAAACTGGAAGGGGCCATTCCGAAAGTTTTTGAAAGCATCCATGTGCACTACGACCTCTATGGTTCAGTGGATCCTGAAAAGGCCGAGCGCGCCATCCAGCTCAGCATGGAAAAATACTGCTCTGTGACCCGGATGGTAGAAAAAATGGCCAAAATGTCCTGGAGTTATCAAATTTACGAATAATCACTTGGTATGAGTATGCTGGGCGTAATTCCTGCCCGATTTGCTTCCACCCGCTTTCCCGGTAAGCCATTGGTGGATGTAGGGGGTATGAGTCTGATTGAAAGAGTATATCGTCGGGCAGCGGAGGCCGGCGTGCTTCAAAAAGTGGTAGTGGCCACGGATGATACCCGCATTCTGAACCACGTGCGTCAATTCGGCGGGGAGGCTCTCATGACGCGCAGTGACCACGCGACAGGCACCGAGAGATGTGTTGAGGTTGCAGCACAGTTTCCACAGTACGACTATGTGGTCAATATCCAGGGGGATGAGCCGTTTATCGCCCCCGAACAGATAGAAGAAGTGGTGCAGCCCCTGCTCTTTCAGTCGGCAGCACGAATAGCCACACTCGCTAAAGCCATTGCCCGGCCTGAGGATATTTTCAACCCCAATACCGTAAAAGTAGTACTCAATAAACAAGGCCATGCCATGTATTTCAGCCGGAGCCCCATACCCTTTCTGAGAGATATACCTTCTGAAGACTGGCCGGGAAAGTTTACTTTCTACAAACACATTGGGCTTTATGCTTTTCACCGGGATACGCTTATGGAGATCAGTAATTTACCATCCGGGTATTACGAGCAGGCTGAATCTCTGGAGCAACTTCGTTGGCTTGCCTCGGGCTATCCCATCGCGGTAACCTTTACAGACTGTGAAACCATTGGCATCGACACCCCGGAGGATCTCGAAAAAGCTTTACAACACCTCAAGACGTTGTAGTGTTGAACATGAAGCGCCTACTGAACTTTTTGCCCTACTGATTTTGTTTTGATTACGCTTGGGTAAATACATCGATTCGCCACAAATCTTCAGGGAATGACCAATAAACTCATGAAATTGCTGCAAAAATTGCCGTTTGACCGGGTAGAGGAGCGCCTCGATCGCTTTCGTCCCGCTTTCACGGAGTCCGGTTTTTGGCAAAAAATGACACGTTTTGCAAGAAAGGCTGGTATTCAGGTCATTTATGCAGCCCTGTTGATGTATTATGCCTACAAAAGAAAGGAAACTCCGGGCTGGGCTAAAAATATTGCCTTTGGCGTACTGGGCTATCTGATCTCCCCCATAGACTGGCTCCCTGACCTTTCGCCCATTATCGGCTATACCGATGACTTTGGGGTGCTTATGTTTGGCCTGGTAACGATAGCAGCCTTCGTTAATGATGATGTCAAGACGAAAGCACGCAACCAACTGACGGTTTGGTTCGGCAACTTTGAGGAGTCGGAATTGGCCGGGGTGGATAAGCAGTTGTGAGGTTGTCTATTTCCCCAATCAGTTACATCGGAATAGTTAAAATATGCCCGTCTTAGCCGCAACAACTGCTGATTCAGATTATTGAGATATGGATAATGATGTTTTTTAAAAGCATAGGAAATTGGGTTGGTCGCACAATGCAAGTCTTGCATCGATAAACCATTGAATTAGCATTGGGCGACAATATTAGTTCCTGTAAATGTTATTACTTTTTTAATTTTTCTGATACCATCCATCCAGCATATAATTTGCACCCTATGAATTGAAGGCAGAATCCAAAGCTTTCCAAAGAATGGTTCAAATTGAGGCATTTTGGGGCAAAAAAAGGTAGTAAATAAATTTAGGAGTAAATTTGCCCTGAGAGGGAACACGCAGGAGTGACAAGTCCCTACCCAAAACCAACAGCACAACCGATGCCA
>CAYTNI010000550.1:0-2139 GCA_964439115.1 uncultured Saprospiraceae bacterium | reverse complement strand
GATGCCATCATGGCGAGCAGCCCCGCATATACCAAACCCACCCAGGAAGGCATTTTTCAACATTATATGGCGCTGGCTGAGGCTTCACCACTGCCCATCGTCATTTATAATGTGCCCGGACGCACGTGTTCCAATATTCTTGCAGATACCACTATCCGGCTGGCGCACGCCTCGCCCAAATTCATCGCAGTCAAGGAAGCCTCCGGCGATATCGGCCAGGCCATGAAAATCCTAAAAGAAAAACCCGACCATTTCTCTGTGTGGTCCGGGGATGACATAATGACCCTGCCACTCATTTCCTGCGGAGCAAGCGGCGCCGTATCCGTTGTCGCCAATGCTTTCCCACACGCTTTTTCCTGTATGGTACATGAGGCGCTTCGCTATAATTGGACGGAAGCTCAACGTATCCACTACATGCTCCTTGATTTATATCCCTTACTCTTCGCAGAGGGAAGCCCGTCCGGAATAAAAGCCGCTATGGAAATCCTGGGCTTATGTAAAAACCTGGTGCGGCTGCCGCTCATGCCGGCTTCTGAGTCGCTGCAAGCTAAACTGGCCCACACCATGAATGCGGTAACCCCATTGTTAAATCCCCATCCCGTCATACCATAATGTGTCCGTTATGTGTCCCAGCGATGAAGCCTTTAACCGGGAGGAAGAAAACTCCTTTAATATTTTCAAAGAACTCCGAGCACAATACCAAACGCTGAATGACAAACGCCGCAGCCTTTCCGAGTGGATTGAAGCCTTTGAAAATATCACAGACCTGGAAGTCGGCGACACCCCCCTTATCAGGGCACGCAATGCAGAACGCGAAACCGGCATTTCCCAGATTTTCCTCAAGTTCGAAGGCGGCAACCCTACCGGCACCCAAAAAGACCGCATCGCCTTCGCGCAGTGTATGGATGCCTTGCGCAGAGGCTATGATGGAATCTCCCTTGCAACCTGCGGCAACTACGGCGCCGCTTGCGCCTTGGCCGCCCGCATGGCCGGGCTTCGGTGTGTAATCTTTTTACCTGAAAACTATCACTCGCGGCGGCTTCAGGAAATGGCTAATCTGGGTGCAGAAATCCACCGCTCGCACGGTGACTACGAGCAATCCGTAGCCGAATCACAAGGTTTCGCTGCACGGAAAGACTTTTACGACGCCAATCCCGGTGGAAAAAACACCCCCCTCCAACTGAAAGCGTATGGAGAAATTGCCTATGAAATCTACGATGAGCTCCGGGATGCCCCCAGCATTGTGGCTGTACCCGTATCCAATGGTACAGTGCTGGCAGGTATCTACAAAGGATTTGTGAGCCTTTATCGCCGTGGGAAAACATCCCGGATTCCGGTCATGGTGGCCGGTTCTGCCAATCGAAAAAACCCTATCGTCGAAGCCTTTTTACAAAACAAAACTACCTGCGAAGATCTTCTGCCTCATCGAATTCACGAAACAGCAATCAATGAACCCCTTATCAGTTGGCATGCATTTGACGGCGACCTCTCGCTTGCCGCATTGCGGGAAACCCAAGGCTGGGCACGAAATGTCACCGATAAAAGAATGCTTGCCCTGGCAAGATTGCTCAAGGATAAAGAGGGCTTGAACGTACTGCCTGCCGCTACCGCCGGTCTGGCCGCTTTGCTCGACGCACCCTCGCCCGAACACGTTCAGAATGACCGATTCGTAGCCATACTCACGGCGCGGCGCTAAATGCCGAATATTTTGCGCCGCCTTAGCTCCGTAGTGATTCGCTGCAACTCCCTGCTCATTTGCCCCCCGGCAGAGGTGTTCTCCCGGGTTCGACGAATGAGATAGGGTATCACCTCCGCTACAGGCCCATAAGGCAAGTACTTTTCTACATTATAGCCCGCTTTGGCCATGACAAAGGAGATGTGGTCGCTCATGCCGTAAAGTTGCGCCGTTGCCGTCCGCGGATGATTGGGGGACAGGCCATGTTGTGCCATCAGTTGAGCCTGAAGCCGGCAACTTTCTTCATTATGCGTTGCGTTGCATACATACATATCACTAATGTGCCGAATACAATACTCCAGCGCCTGGTTGTACGCGCAATGCGTGTCTTCAAGGCTTGTATGAATAGGGTCAGGATACCCCAAGGAAGCCGCCCTGGCTCTTTCTTTTTCCATGTAGGCGCC
>CAYTNI010000549.1:0-2156 GCA_964439115.1 uncultured Saprospiraceae bacterium | reverse complement strand
TTGTGGCGGGATTTCTTTCGTCTCATGGCCAAAAAATATAGAGATAAAATATTCCTAAAGGGAGGAATTTTGGGAAAAGCGAATGCATCCCTGAGGGATGACCTTAAAGGGTTTCAACGCTGGAAAGATGGTCACACAGGAAAAGGAATTGTGGACGCCAACATGAGGGAATTGGCTGCTACCGGATTTATGTCGAATAGAGGACGGCAGATTGTAGCCTCCTATCTGGTGAATGACCTGCGGGTCAATTGGCAAATCGGTGCGGAGTATTTTGAATCTCTCCTTATTGATTACGACCCTGCAAGTAACTGGGGCAACTGGAATTATGTGGCCGGCGTAGGCAATGACCCCCGTGAGAACCGATACTTCAATCCGAAAACCCAGGCAGAGCGATACGACCCGGAAGGAAAATATGTACGGCATTGGCTTTCAGACAGCATTGACACTTCGAAAAACGCGTCGGCTATTTCAAAATGAGCATCATGAAAAACTACCTTTCGCTAATAAAATTCAGCCATACGATTTTTGCCATGCCATTTGCCCTGACAGGTTTTTTCCTGGCCACATTATTCAGTGGTGGAGGATTTTCCTGGAAAGTGTTTTTCCTTGTATTATTGTGTATGGTTTTTGCGAGAAGTGCCGCCATGGCGTTTAACAGATATCTCGACAGGGAGGTTGACAAGGTAAACCCACGGACAGCGCAGCGTGAAATTCCTGCCGGTATTATCAGTCCGGGAGCGGCCTTGGGGTTTACCATTATCAACAGTTTATTATTTGTTGCTACCACCTGGTGGATCAATCCGCTTTGTTTTTGGCTTTCACCGGTGGCGCTAGGGGTAATTTTGGGATATAGTTACACCAAACGTTTTACCTTTTTGTGTCATTTCGTTTTGGGTTTGGGATTGTCACTTGCCCCAATTGGCTCCTGGCTTGCGGTCACCGGGAAGTTTGAGTCTTTGCCCTTGCTCTACTCTGCTGTAGTGTTGCTGTGGGTATCAGGATTTGACATCATTTATGCGTTGCAAGATGAAGGCTTTGACCGGGCGCATCAGCTGTGGTCGGTACCGGTAGCCATGGGTAAAGCCGGTGCTTTGCGACTTTCCTCGGCGTTGCATATACTTTGTGCGGTTTTGGTATTGTACGGTGCCTGGTGGTTAGACCGTTCTGCCGCTGAATTCGGATTTTGGCAATGGACAGGAGCGTTTGTCTTTCTTGGGCTATTGTTTTATCAGCATACTTTGGTGAAACCGAATGACCTGAGCAGGGTTAACCTGGCATTTTTCACCACCAATGGTGTAGCCAGTGTAATCTTTGGGGGATTACTGATTTTGGATATATACCTTTAGAGCAGGATTAACTAGATGACTTTGTCCGCGCAACACGAGCTGGCGAATGCATCGGGTTTGGCTTTGAAGGCGAACCCCATTCCGAGGATATACCCGGTAGCTTCCTTCAGAGCCACGTTAGACTGAAAGTCGGGGTCGGTATTGATATCAGCGTGTACCTCGAGAGCAACCTGATGGCGGTCAAGTATATTGCAAAGGCTGTAGGCCACATCTACGGACTTGGCCACTTCCATAATCATTCGCTCCCTGAGGGATACTTCTCTTTCGATGCGGTCATGATGAATGAACATAAACCCGCCCTTCTTTTCGCGAAGGAATACAATAACAGTAGCGAATTCAACCACATTGGAGCGCACCTGAGAATCAGAGCCAATACAGACTTTGATTTTGTGGCCCAGGTTTTTTTCGCGGATGATGGTAGCTTCTACAGCTTCAGTAATGGGAAGCTCAATTTTGTGCCCGTCTAATTTAGTCCACTGCATGATGTCGGTAATATTTGTTTAAAGTAAAGATACCTACAATAATTTGGCATCAGGCAACGCGTACATGATTTATCCTAAAATTCATGTACAGTTAACAAAACGAAACCGGGGAAAAGTTCCGGTTAGGAGATATACCGAGGGAGTTAAAAAACCGATTAAAGGGGGGGTACCATTGAAAAAGCAGTAAATAAAGACAGTTTAATAAAATTAACAATTCAATTTCTTTTTGAAATCAGTAAAATTTTACGACTTTTGCATCTCGCTTGAAAAAGCCACGGCAATAATTTTATAACTTACTATAAACCAATTTATAACGATGAGAAAGGCC
>CAYTNI010000548.1:0-2169 GCA_964439115.1 uncultured Saprospiraceae bacterium | reverse complement strand
AAAATTTCAATTTTACCGGGGTACCGATTAATGTTTTCTTCCGTGAAAAATAACTTTTAAGGCCATGCCATTCATACAGACGCCTTTTGAAGGACTTCTCATTTTTGAACCCAAGGTTTGGGAAGACCCACGCGGGTACTTTTTTGAAAGCTACAACCGCCAGACATTTGAAGAAGCGGGTATTGATGCAGATTTTGTGCAGGACAACCAGGCTCGTTCTACATTTGGTGTGCTCAGGGGCTTGCATTTCCAAAAACCACCGTTTGAGCAGGCCAAGCTGGTGCGCGTCACCGAAGGTGCTGTTTTCGATGTAGCCGTAGATTTGCGACCGGGCTCTTCAACGTGGGGGCAGTGGTACGGGCTGGTGCTTAGTGCCGAAAATAAGCGACAGCTCTTCGTGCCGAGGGGTTTTGCCCATGGTTATGTGGTCATCACGCCCACGGCGGAGTTTTGCTACAAATGTGATAATTTTTACTCCAAGGCACATGAGGGCGGGTTGCGATATGACGATCCCCATTTAAAAATTGAATGGCCGGTTGATCAGGCGCAACTGCAACTTTCAGAAAAGGATTTGCTTCTGCCCACATTGACGCAGTAATATCCAATTAATTCGATGCGATGGATGATGGTCATGGGGGTTAATTTGCTAATCCGCATGGTTGGGTATTTCTATTTGTATGAAAATACCTTGTTTCAAAAATTGAGCCCGCCGCTGGAAAAAAATGGATATCCGAATAATAATAACCCCAAAGGAGTAAAATAATCATCCGTATAACCGGTGCGCTTAACCGAATAATGTTACGCCCTCATAAGAGCATTGTTGTGGATGCCTCAGCATATCCGCATGGCCCGGTCTTACCGCTTTTGCCAGGAAGCTTCAGAAATGTTGAAAAAATTCCGAATATTGACCTCGCAAAACATGGTAAAACCTATAAAGACGCATCACATGCGAACTTATCTTTCTTTGATTATGGCATACGCCTTTTTATGGGCATCATGCATTCCTGCCTTTGCACAGCAAAAAACACCTTCGAAGGCATTTACCATCGCATTCGGGTCCTGTGGGCACCAACAACACGAGCTGCCCATATTCAACCTCATTGCGGAGCACCGGCCCGACCTGTTCGTATTCCTCGGTGACAATATTTACGGAGATACCTACGACCTCGATACCCTAAAAGCCAAATACCGTCAGTTAGGAGAAAAAACATCCTATCAAAACCTGAAGAAGCATACGAACATACTGGCCACCTGGGACGACCACGACTTTGGATGGAATGATATCGGGCGACACTACCCCCACAAAGAAGCATCCAAAGCTATTTTTCTTGACTTTTTTGAAGAGCCACCCACATCGGAAAGATGGCAACATGGGGGAATCTACACCGATTACTATTTTCAGCTTGGTAAAATGACGCTGCAACTCATCCTATTGGACAACAGAACCTTTAGAGATGACCTCAAACCTTTCCAAAAAACTTCCGAACAGGACAGGCGCTATTTCTACGACCTGGATTATGCCCCTTACACAGCAACAGAAACCGACTCCACTCTCTTAGGTAAGGCGCAGTGGAAATGGCTGGAAACAACACTCCAAAAACCCGCAGATATCCGAATCATCGGCACAGGCACCCAGTTTGGGATTGAATACAATGGATACGAAGCCTGGGCTAATTTTCCTCATGAACAACAACGCATGCTGGAACTGATAAAATCCACCGGCGCCAATGGTGTATTTTTCATTTCAGGCGACGTCCACTATGCCGAACTGTCCAAACTCGCATATCCCGGCCTTTACCCGGTGTACGATTTCACCTCCAGCGGATTATCCTCCACCTGGCATTTCGCTACCCCCAATGCCGCCCGAATCGAAGGGCCGGTGATGGACAATCATTTCGGCAAAATATCCATCCACTGGAAGAAAAAGCCCGTCCATATTCAGTTTGAGATATTTGATATTCACAACAATGCGCGTTTTGAATACACCTTGCCTCTGAATGAACTGCAGCTGAATAGACAGTAAAAAGCAGCATCGCATTACATGGTTTGGTTCAAAACTGTTCCGGGCTCGAGTCCGGAGAAAAGTTCATTTGCCTGATGCCATCCAAAAACATAGTAGTTTTTTCGAGGAAAGGTTGGATTAATAAACGGTGTTCAGTAAGTTTGCTC
>CAYTNI010000547.1:0-2171 GCA_964439115.1 uncultured Saprospiraceae bacterium | reverse complement strand
GTACAAAATAACAGGTAACTTCATTTCCGGTATCGTCAACGTAATAATTTCGAAGTTTTCCAGAAACCACGAATCCAACAAGATTGCAGATCTTGCCTTGTTTTACCCATAAATCGCCTTTTGCAATTTCCATAACACCAAAAGCTTGTTCTATGGCAGCTTCTTCGTCTTTTGTCAAACTGACAATCTTGTTGATATTTTCCGTGAGATTTGTCATTCTGTTTTCTTTTGGTTTCTATTTCAAGATTACTGGAAAGGGTTAAGGCACTGCGTTAGGGCGAATGAGGCGTTCGACAATTTTAATACCGAGTCGTTTCTATCTCAACGACTTTCGCTAGGCGCAATATCGTATTTTTGAACATTCGGCGCAAGCTAAAATTTCTGGCAGATACTGATGAGCCTATTGGAGAGTTTTTAGGCCACGTGGCCAAACTTTTTGACGAGATGCCCTTCTTTCCAATTCCTGAGGCAAGTTCAAAGATTGCACAACACTAATGATAATTCGGGGAGATGGAGCGTATGCCAAAACATTAGTAAAAAACACTCCAATTTCTGGGCGGATTGCTAAGTGGAAAAGGATTTGATTTCAAGCTAAATACGCTGTAAAAGACGCAAAAAAGACATAAACAGACATGGGAACTGATGTTTCGTCAGCTAGCACAAGGCATATCTAGCAATGCACAAGTCCATGTGTCAGCAGGCTAAGGTTTTTGGCTCCTCTCCGGTACTTTTTAACACCTCATCCTTTAGTTACGACTCTGGTTATTTCTCCGCAAGGCGTATTCTCAGTGATTGAATCTCTTTTTCCAACTTCCTGACGACAGGCTCCTTGTTGCTAGAAGCATGGTGCGTCAAGCCGTCCGCCCCATGGACGGTTAACTTCCTGCGCCAATAGTAAAATGTTGCAGGACAAAGACCATACTTTGAAAGCGTCCCCTGAATGCCATTGCTTTGGGCTTCTTCCAAAATCATGAGCTTTTCTTCCTTGCTAAACCACCTTATCCCTTCCCTTTCGCTTCCATGGAGATATTGTGATTATTTTTAGATTCTATGTCTGATTATTTTGGGGCTGAAACGCTGAATTTTTGAATTATTGTCTATAATTGCGTCCTGTTTTTCCATTATTGAAATTTTAATGCCTTTTTTCACCAATATAGACAGAATCATTGCACGGATGAACATGACAGCGCTTGTTACAGGAGGCGCCGGCGGTATAGGGTTGGAAATCGCCCGGCAGTTGGCTCCCTCACATGCTCAAATTATTCTCGTAGATCGACGCCCCGATGCCCTTGAGGAAGCTCGGGCTATCCTGGAAGAGGAATATCCGTCGTGCAAAGTTATCCCTTTCACCACTGACCTTGCTAAACCCGAAGAGGTGGAAGCACTGCTGCGGCACCCAAAGCTACTTGAGTGCGTAGTAGATACCCTCGTCAATAATGCTGGTTTTGGTCTTTTTGGCTCTTTTGCAAAGACAGACTGGAACCGGGAAGACCAGATGCTTCAGCTCCATGTGAACACCCTTACACGCCTCACCAAGTTCTTCCTTCCCGGAATGATACAGAGAGGGCGGGGAAAAATCCTCAATATTTCTTCCATCGCCGGTTTTCAACCCGGGCCTTTTATGTCCATCTACTACGCCAGCAAGGCCTACGTACTCTCTTTTTCAGAGGCAATAGCCAATGAAGTCAGAGGCACCGGCGTTTCCGTTACTGTACTTTGTCCAGGCATTACCCCCACCGGTTTTCAGTCGCTGGTAGCAGAGGGAAAGCCCTCTATGGGGTCCAACAAATGGCTGAGTATCTCAGCGGAAAAGGTAGCACAATTCGGAGTTGAAGCCATGGAAAAAGGTAAGATTATCGCCATTCCAGGTGTTATCAATCGCGTTTTAGCCAATCTGCACCGGTTTCTTCCCCGCAATACGGCTACACAGCTCATGCGCCTCATCCAAACCAACAACCGGAAATAGCCCGGGGTATTTTTTGATGATGGATATGAACATGCGGAGTACTGCCTGCTAAGTGGAGGGAATATGTACAATCCCCTATGCCGTATCTGCTTTTCCCTACCCAATAGCTGCCCGGTCAGTTGTAGGATTGACGCCCATGAATTAGGGGCAGTTTGGGTAAGTTTGGGGCAGTGCACAGTTGACCTTAGCAAAACACATTAATTAT
>CAYTNI010000546.1:0-2174 GCA_964439115.1 uncultured Saprospiraceae bacterium | reverse complement strand
AGGGTTATGTGACTATTAAAAATTTATTTGCCGGAAAGACTTCCTTCCTGCTGGCCAACAGCCCGTTCCAGAGTCTGCGTTTCCAGGAGTGGGCCATCTTTCTTTTTGCAGTGCTCATTGTGTTTCTTAAGGTGTTGGCCACCATGCTCACGACAGGAGCGGGCGGCAATGGCGGTATCTTCGCACCTTCATTGTTCACCGGGGCAATGACCGGCTTCGCTTTTGCCTTTCTCATCAACATGAGCGGCGTTGTAGAGCTTACGACCGCCAATTTTGTAGCAGCAGGAATGGCAGGGGTGCTGTCGGGGGTCATTCACGCGCCACTCACCGGCATATTCCTCATCGCAGAAATAACAGGAGGGTACTCCTTGTTCGTTCCCCTGATGATCGTCTCCGCCTTCTCCTTTTTTATTGCCCGTTACTTCGAGCCTTATTCGGTATATACCAAAAGACTGGCGCGAAAAGGCATCTGGGCAGAACAGGAAAAAGACAGAGCCATCCTGTCTAAAATGAATACCGAGGAACTTATCGAACGCGATTTTACCGCAGTTGGTCCCAAAGATACTCTTGGCCACCTGGTGATGATAATTTCCAAATCGCGCCGAAATTTATTCCCCGTGCTGGATGTAAATGACTACCTGGTGGGCATCGTCCTGCTCGATGACATTCGACATGTGATTTTTAAAAAGGAAAAATACGACACCATCCTGATAAAGGATTTAATGCAGCGCCCACCCCAAAGTATTGAACAGGGCGAAAAAATGGAAAGTGTAATGGAAAAATTTGAATCTTCCGGAGCCTGGAATCTACCCGTAGTCCAAAAAGGGAAATACACGGGCTTTATCAGCAAATCGGCTGTTTTTTCGCAGTACAGAAACCTGCTGTTGTCTCAAATGGATAAGACAGGCCAAACCGGAATGTAACCATGAAATCCACACGTGTCCTGCCCGCTGAATGGGCTCCGCAAAGCTTCGTGCAACTCACTTTTCCTCATCAGGAAACCGACTGGAACTACATGCTGGAGGAAGCCCTGGCCTGCTTCGTTGAGGTAGCCGAAGCCATCGCCAGGTTTGAGGATGTACTTATTGTAAGCCCCAATCCTGAAACTTTTCGCGGCCGTTTTTCTGAAAAGGGCATGAAAAGAATATTTTTTGCCCGGGTTCCCTCCAATGATACCTGGGCCCGCGACCATGGCGGCATTACTATTCTGGAAAATGATCGCCCGGTAATCCTGGATTTCATGTTCAATGGATGGGGATTGAAATTCCCAGCCGATTTGGATAATCTCATTACCCCTGGATTGGCGGATGCAGGTATCTTCGGCAATATCCCCGTCCGCCTTGGGGGGCTGGTTCTCGAAGGGGGTGGTATCGAAAGCGATGGAGAGGGTACCGTTCTGACAACCTCAGAATGCCTGCTTTCTCCCAACCGAAACCCGCACCTCAGCAAAAATCAAATTGAACAAATACTGAAAACGCTCTTCGGGCTGCAACGGGTACTCTGGCTCGATCATGGTTTCCTCGAAGGGGATGATACGGATTCCCATATTGATACCCTGGCCAGATTCTGTAATCCCACAACCATAGCCTACGTGAAATGCGATGATCCGAAGGATGCCCATTTTCATGCGCTGCAACAGATGGAAGCTCAACTGAAGACCTACAGAACGGCAGCGGGAGAACCCTACCGCCTCGTTCCGCTACCCTGGCCGGATGCCTGCTTCGAAACGGATGGCCACCGACTCCCGGCAACCTATGCCAACTTCCTGATTATCAATGGAGCAGTTTTGGTGCCCACCTATGGCGTACCCCAGGACACAGTAGCTCTTAACACCCTCATCACCAATTTTCCGGATAGGGAAATAGTACCCGTAAATTGCCGGGCACTCATCCGACAGCATGGTTCCCTGCATTGTATCACGATGCAATACCCGGAGGCAGTTGGCCTTTTTGCAAGTAAATTTTGAGCTTTTGCTGCGAGAAAGCCCTTTTCTTGCGAACTTTGTGAAAAATAAAATCCATACCATGGAGATGATAGAAAAATTGAGTGCACAGGATTTAATGGCACTGGAAGACCGCTTCGGCGCGCATAACTACCACCCCTTGCCCGTCGTGTTGTGCAAGGGCGAGGGCGTGCACGTCTGGGATGTCGAAGGTAAAAAATATTATGATTTT
>CAYTNI010000545.1:0-2180 GCA_964439115.1 uncultured Saprospiraceae bacterium | reverse complement strand
GGCAATCATACCCTCCGCAGGAAGCCCACCCAACAACATGCCCATACGGTCTGCAAGGAGACCATCACCGCTTTGATGCAACCAAAAGGCCATGCCGGCCCAAAGCAGAAATGCACCAGAAAAACCGGCCAGGAAGCTGGTCAGTGCATGAAGACCTAAAGCAGCGGATAACACCATGGGTACTGCAACAATCACCCACCAGGGAAGCCATTGATGGGCTGCGAAGCCAAAAAGACAGGTGGCTAAAATCAGAACTAACCCTTTCATGTTTAATGGCTTTTCTTTTTAAAATTCACTTCAAACAGAATCGGACTTGCCCGGTCTTCTGCTGATTTCATTACAAAAAGTTCATCGTATTTGCCTTTCATCCAGGCCTCAATTCGATTGTCGTAATACTTACTTCCGGGGTGCCCGCTTTGGCCTCCGGGATAAATACCGTAAGCCTTTAATTTCGGACCCAATTCAACGATAACGCGCCAGGAGGGGCCCTGGGTTTGCTTGATGGCATTAAGTGCTTCTCCATAACCGCTTACGGCAAGGTCCAGACGCGAGAAGGCAGGAATTCGGGCGAGGTGCATGATATCGGTACTCTTATGGCTTGCCCAGTTGTAATTAGGGTCAGCCTCGTATTCCTTCCATTTGGCCACTGCTTCCTTGAAGGCCAGTTGCACGATATCAATGGCTTTTTCTTTTTCCGGAGTATCCTTTCGGTCAAAAACCTGGTGTTCCGGCGACTGGGTCATCAACTCGAGCAATCTGAAATTGCGCGGGCGAAGCATAGGTACGGAATCAGGTAAGGCATAGATTTCATCAAAAGCCAGTCGGTGGATTGCCTGCAGCCATTCTACGAAAAGTACGGGTTCGCGGCTGTCTTTGGCAAACTCCAGATTCCAGTTACTCAACTTATTTTTCCATTTGAACTCATCAGGGGTAAGTGACTTATCTTCAGTGAGTTCAAGGAAAATGGGCAGAGCTTCTTCTGCAAGGATGCTGCGATTGTCGTTTTGAATCCGCATCATATCTTCCACCGTAAGTTGTCGGCTTTCTTCAAGGATTCTGTTGAGTATCCTACCCCGATAATCATCGAATTTCTCACTGTGATAATAATATGGATAGGTAGGGTCGGTGGATACCTGGTTGGCTGAGGATACAAAGCCTTGGGGCGGATTGTGTACGGCAGGTACCTGTTCCATTGGAATGAACTGATTCCATGCGCGTGCAGAATTGCTTCCATCCTCTACAAATCGCCCCTGCCCTTTGGTTTTTATAGGGAATTTCCCATTAACGCGGATGGCGATATCGCCCTGGCGATTTGCCATGATAAAATTTTGCGCAGGGCTTTCGTAGTGTTTTAGCGCAGTTTCGTAATCCTTAAAAGTAGTGGCTTTTCCTAATCTGAGGAAAGTGCCAATCTCATAAAATGGTTTTTCTTCCTGCACTTCATGGGCAATCCACTGCATGGCCAAGTCGCGGTAGGGCGATTGCGGGTCTTCGTACACCACGGGACCCCAAATGGTATATTTCACCATCTCCCGATGAGGCTCCGACTGACCTTTTACCTGGATGACCTCTTCCACGATGTCCACTGATTTGGTTTGATCATCTACCAGATAGCTAGTTTTGTCTTCATTCATCCAGGTCATGCGGTACCAATCCAGTACATCATGCCCCACATTGGTCACACCCCAGGCTTGTTCCTGATTGAAACCGATAACGATGCCGGGAAGTCCTGGAATAGAGACCCCATACGCCTGATATTCTGGCGTATGAACCTGTACTTCATACCAGATGGATGGAAGGCTGAGGGTTAGGTGAGGGTCATTGCAAAGGATAGGGTACCCTGATTGGGTTTTGGAGCCGCTCACGGCCCAGTTATTGCTGCCGATACCGGAGGGGGATTCCGGCAGGAGCTTGTATTTCAAGAGTTCACCAATCATTACAGGGGAGGATTGCGAGGTATCGGCGCTAATCGCCTGAAAATTCCAGGGCGTGTTATTGGGAATCACGGGCGATTGCTTAGGGTTATAATCAGGGTATAGAAATTCAAATTGTTCCTTTCCCCAAAATTCAAGGGCATTTTGGGCTTCAAGGTCGGAATTGGAATAACAGAGCGTCTCTGCCATACTTTTGAACATGAGGGCAGACTTTAGGGGAGACCAAGGTTCAGGCTTATAGTTCAA
>CAYTNI010000544.1:0-2181 GCA_964439115.1 uncultured Saprospiraceae bacterium | reverse complement strand
TGTAAGTGCGCGAAAATTACTGTCTTTTGGGGTGTTAGGGCTTATAGCGGGCAATGCGATGCCTTCTTCCCCTGACGGTGTGGAGGTAAAATACCATGGTGAGTACAATGACAGGGTGGCTATTCTCAATGCGGTGGGGCAAAATACGCCATTAAATACACTTTCGTCTGTATATAGACAGGAAGACCTAAACCTCGACGGAGCAGTTAAGTACAACGGCAGTGGCAATGACCGTCTGGTGATTTTAAATAACGTAGGAATTTTCACACCATTACGTATTATTGTTCAGGAGACCGGCAATTAAGCGGGAGCTTGAATAAACCATTAAAACAGCTGCCAGATGAAAAAAACAAAATTGACCTTGGCTTTTGTAGCCATGCTTTCCATTCCCTTGTCGGCGCAAATTATTGACCTTGGGATATTCAGCCGTACGGATGATCCTACTGTATTGGAGGTTCGGCTCCGTGCTTCTGAGGATGTGGATAACCTGGCTTATTCCGGGGGGATATTCACGCTGCGATTTCCTGCAGTATATGATATTGGATTGGAGGTAATTCCGGGCAGCTCGCCCTATCAATTTGTGTTTGCCGGCCCGGTTGGCGTATTTGAGGGGTACAGATATTACCGGTTTCAGTTTTCGGGGGCTGTGTATTTCGTGAATTGGCGTCGGCAGGAGGAATATCCGGTGTTATCTCTGCGCTTGTCGGGGAATTTGCCGATGTACGGCCAGGTTGAATTGGTCAGTGGAGATGCGTGGACGCGGCTTCAGAACGGCAATTACTATCAGGAGCTCAAAGGTCAAGGCATGCAAGGGGGGTTTTATGAGGCGGTGGCTGAGCTGGGGATATTATCGGTGGGGGCATCGTCGGAGCCGGGGCCATTCGGATATTGTCGGGTTTCGCCCAACCCTGCGATAGCCTCAGCCTCTCTGGAGGTAGGAGATGTCGTTGGGGAGGAGCCGAAGGTTTTTGACCTTTGGGACCAGCATGGAAAAATGGTATATCGAGGAACGCTCGATGGAAAGCATACTATCCTTGACCTTAGAGCCCTGCCCGCTGCAACGTATTGGATAAAAGTGTATGCGGATACCGGCCAGGTTTTGAATTGTTCAGTAGTCCTGATGGAGTGATTCAGGGTGCTGAGGATCCCGGTTGTTCCCACAAAATTTTGTGAGAGAGTTCTAATAGAGAAAGCGGTGCGGAATGCTCGCTTTCTTTTTGCTTTTTCTGACAAATGGGGCATCTCGTCTAAATTCCTTGATATTTTAGAGGAAAATTCAGAAATTGGGGCAAAATTTGTTTGGGAGCAGGATATGACATTAAAAGATAAAAACATAGCCGGATTATTGGCTTTATTTCTTGGACCATTTGGTGGGCATCGGTTTTATCTCGATCAAGTGGGTTTAGGGGTTTTCTACCTTATCTTTTTTTGGTTCCCGCTGACATGGTTGATTGCTTTTGTGGATGCGATGGTTTTTTTTACCATGGACAAGGAGAAATTTGACCGTCGTTACAACCATGGAAAGATGATGCCGACCAGTTCCAGGGGAAAGGCACCTGAGAGAAACAGCACTGCTGCCGGGCGTCACCAGCCTGCGGGTGGCCGCGTTGCCCAAGGCAATACGGCTAAGGTTCAGGAGCTCAAGGCTTCAGGAATAAAAAAGTTCAAGGATTTTGACTATGACGGAGCCATCAGCAACTTTGAAGAAGCACTTCAACTCGAGCCCAAGGACATGGCCCTGCACTTCAACCTGGCCTGCGCCTATTCTTTAAATGAAAATGCCGACAAGGCTTTTTTTCATCTCGACCGGGCGGTAGCGCTGGGCTTTAAAGACATCAAACGCATCAAGGAGCACGATGCGCTCGCTTATATCCGAATCCAACCGGACTTCGAAAATTTTGAGCAAAACGGGTTCCAAAGAACTAAACCAGCGTCGTCAGGTTCTGACAGGTCCGGCTCCTCCCCCTCTGCCGGTGGAGACTTACTGGAGCAGCTCAGACGCCTTGGAGACCTTCGGGAGCGAGGGCTACTTTCGGAAGATGAGTTCATGGTTCAAAAGCAAAAGCTGCTTGGTTCCTAAGGGTCAATGGTGGTATATACAAATATTTTTACCATCTTTGCTTTACGATGTTCAATGTTATTGACCTTATGTACAAGCAATTGCCCAGATTATTATGTGTC
>CAYTNI010000543.1:0-2195 GCA_964439115.1 uncultured Saprospiraceae bacterium | reverse complement strand
ACCATTTCAATGGTGTCATTTGCTCCAGATAGGCCACGAAATCAGGATGGTTTTTTAAGGCCAGATAGCCCTGGTAAGCAATTTCAGCCAGTTCATCCATCAATGCCTTGTCTTCATTTCGCATATCCTGATTACCAGGGCTTAACACCTGTTCAAGACCGGCCGTAAACAATTGCTCGAGGTTGTACATGGCCGCCTCTACCGTACCATAAGTACTGCTTACCGTTTGCCCCTGAATGGTCACCTGGATTTCCCGGTTCTCAATATCACTGCCATGGGCAGCGTAATACCCCGCATTGTTGCCACCTCCACGCCCTGGAGGGCCACCCCTTCCGTCAAAAAATACAACCGAAATTCCATATTGCCTGCTGATTCGGGTAAGAGCCTCTTTCGCGCGGTAAATACTCCAGTTGGCCCGAAGATACCCCCCGTCCTTGGTTCCATCAGAAAAACCGAGCATGATAGTCTGCTTGTGGCCACGCTTTCCAAGATGTGCCGCATACTTCGGGTGCCTGTAAAGCGTTTCCATGGTCGTATCCGCAGTGGCGAGATCCTCAACGGTTTCAAAAAGAGGTACAATGTCAAGTGGTGGGTCTGACTCATTTCCCATACAAAGCCGAGCAAGGGTCAATACCTCGGCAACCTCCAGTGCGCTGCCGCAATTGCTGATGATGTACCGATGACAACCCTCCTCCCCATTAACTTCCTGAATGGAGGCAATTGCCCGGAAGGTACGTATCATTTCCCGAACGCCCTCCTCCTCAAAGTCCTCCTCTTCGAGATTATCCTTCCACGACAATAGGAAATCCATTTGCTTTTGGACATCGTACTGTAAATATCCGCTATAGCTAAATAATGTTGGATAGCGCCTTTCCAGCCTGTTAAGCAATGGCTGTAGCATTTGCCGGTGATAACCACTCTCCTGTCGGATATCCAGAGAAGCAAAATAAAAACCAAACAGCTTAACCTTAAGCCAAAACCTGTCCAATATATGTAAAAATAACCCTTGGTGGTCATCCAGTAGTTGCCGGCGAGCCTCTTCCAAATCAAGCAATAATCCTTGCGCTGAGGAATATCCCTCCCGCTCCGGATGGTATAGCGTATGATAAAGCTTTGCCTCCATCCGTGCCATAGTGTCCTCAATGCCGTTAAAAGTAAACCGACGGCGAAGTTTTTTGATATCTCTGTAGTAACAGCTTAGAATACTTCTCCGGAGAAGGGCTGCAACTTCCAGGGTAATGGAGGAGGTGACAAAAGGGTTTCCGTCCCTGTCGCCTCCTGGCCAAAAACCAAGACGTACCATTTCAGGATGCGGAAATGCTAAAACATCCATCCCCAGACCGGTAATGAGATGGTGTACACTGGTTGGGAGCGCCTCATAAAAAATATTGGCCAAATACCAGTTCAGGCTTACTGCCTCATCCAGCGGAGTCGGCCGTGCCCGATTGACAAAAGCTGTTTTTCCCAACTGCATCAGTAATTCGTGCAAAGATTCCACCTCTCCTGAATGAATAGTATTGCCGAGATCGTGAAGGATACCCAACACCTTCCCCGGATAAAATTGAGTGGGGTGTGCCGTGAGTACAATACGCACGGCGTATGTGGTCAGCTTTTCCTGCAGCTTTTGGCGAAGCCCATCCTCTCCCAATCTGTTGAGTAAATGTTTCACAGAACCCTTTCCATCCAGATCATGGGTTTCAGCAAAGGAGGCATCCTCTATGGAATCGAATAAAACAACCTGACGCTCCGCATATTGGATAAAACGAAACAAGAGATCGAAATGGGTTTCTGTAATTTTTCCATCCCCAACCTGCAAAAATGACTCCACAATTTCAGCGGGGTTCATACCTGCTTCCAGCCCCGCCTGGCACGCCTGGGTGAATACGGCTAATCGTGCGCCTGTTTCCTCAATACCCTCAAATGGCAACTGAAGAAACAAACTATTGTACATCCTGTATTTGAGGGTTACCGCACTTGGCGCTTTCATAGACTTTAGGTATTGTGCTCTCCGGGCAAAGTTAATACATATTTGGATGCTTTTTTATGCCATACTTCTTGCAAAAAAAAATAATTGTAGATACATCTAAATGAGGTGATTTTTTGTTGGTTAGTAAAAAAGGTTATGCAAAGACGACAAGTGGAAATCGTATTGTCACCACCAGCGCCACATTTCGTGGGTGACGGCTGTAGGGTAC
>CAYTNI010000542.1:0-2199 GCA_964439115.1 uncultured Saprospiraceae bacterium | reverse complement strand
AAAAAGCTCATATAAACTCATCGAGATGCAGCAATTTTTTAAATTTATCGGTGCCGTTCTTTTGGTCATCGGAATGGCACAATCTGTCTCTGCTCAAAAATTTGGGTATATCAATTCAGCCATTATTCTCTCGGAGATGCCTGAACTGAAGCAGGCGGAGGCCGCGCTGGAGGCTTTGCAGCAACAACTGCAGAAAAAAGGCCAAAGTATGGTGGAAAAACTACAGACAGATTACGCGACCGTTCAGCAAAAAATGGAACGCGGTGAACTTTCACCCAAAGATCAGGAAACCGAAGCCGCTCGTCTGAAAACCATGGAGGAGGAAGTCGGTAAGTTTGAACAGGATATGATGAAGCAACTGCAAACCAAACGGGATGAGTTACTCCAGCCCATTTATTCAAAAGTGAATCAGGCTATCAACGATGTAGCCAAGGAAAATGGTTTCCAGTTTATTTTTGACCAGGGTGTCCTCCTTTTTGCCGAAGAATCCCAAAACATCGGCCCGTTGGTAAAAACCAAGTTGGGTATCTGATTTCCATACGATATTATAATGCAACATCAGGCGAGTCAGCCAATAGGCATTTTCGACTCCGGCATTGGCGGCCTTACGGTCGCCAATGCTATTATGAGAGCCCTGCCCCAGGAAGATATCATCTATTTCGGCGATACGGCACACATGCCATACGGCGAAAAATCAGCAGATGCCATTCGGTACTATTCTCTGAGAATTGCTAAGTTTCTACTCGAGCGACACTGCAAAATGGTTGTCATCGCCTGCAATTCAGCTTCGTCCACAGCCTATCGGGTGCTGCTGGAGTTTTTCAAGGGGCAAGGCCTTTTTATCAATGTGGTGGATCCACTGGTGGAGGCCGTCACGGCTCGCTCCTTTAAACGCGTCGGCGTGATTGCCACCAAGGCCACCGTGCAGTCAGGAATATACGAGCAACAATTGCACCTTCATCAACCAAAACTGGAGGTGCGAACCATGGCTACTCCGCTTTTAGCTCCAATGATTGAGGAAGGTTTTGTGCACAATGAAGTCAGCCACGTAATTTTAGAAAGTTACCTGGGGCATCGTGAACTCGAGGACATCGAGGCATTACTTTTGGCATGTACACATTACCCCCTCATCCGACCAGAGATAGAAACTTTTTACGGAGACAGCGTAGAGGTATTTGACTCTACCGATGTAGTAGCCGTGGAGGTCAAAAGTATATTAAAACAGCACAATTTACTCAACGTGCAACGCCGTCATCCTCATCGGTTTTTTGTTTCCGATTATACACAAACTTTTGAGCAAGCCACGCGGCTTTTTTATCCCGAGGGCATTCATCTGGAGCATTACCCAATGTGGTAATGATAATTACCCCTCGGCTCCGTTTTTCGGTGCAATCTTTCTCAGACTCTTCTTTTTAGGGCGACTTTTGCCGTAGCTGCTGCGCCAGGTTTTACCTTTAGTGGATCTGCGATCTCCTTTTCCCATGACTTTAATTTTTAATTGATTAACGGGCAGCAAATATAAAAACTCCCGGTTGAAAAAGGTAATCTCCAAGCCTTCTAAAAAAGCAAAATCCGATCTACCTTGACGGTGGATCGGATTTTGCTTTTGTTATTGCGGTGGTAGCCGCCGGATGAAATTACTCGAGCTTAAAGCGCACCGGCAGGTTAAACTGCACGCGTACCGGGCGTCCGCGCTGCTTACCGGGCGTCCACTTGATGTTTTGTTCATTCATCATGTTGACAACCCGTAGGGACTCCTGACCGCATTGTGCACCAATATCACGCACGATACGGGCATCTTTCACAGTACCGTCTTTCTCCACCACGAAGGTGATAACAGTGGTACCTTCGACACCATTTTCCCTGGCAATGGCAGGATACTTGATATTTTTATAAATGAATTCAAGCATCTTTTTGTCGGCACAAGCTTTTTTGGCTTCTGCGGTTGGCTCATTTTCACAACCAGGAAAGCGCGGCATTTCTTCTACCACTTTGAAAATCTCTTCTTCTTCCGGCGCTGGTGGCGGCGGCGGCGGCGGTGGCGGCGGTTTATTTTCAATAGCCTTGGGAGCTTCTACCACTTCTTCCTCATCCATGCTTTGATCCACGAACTCAGGTTGCTCTTCCTCCACAAGTTCCTCAGGAACTTCCTGGATTATGGGTGGTGGTGGCGGCGGCGGCGGCGGTGGTGGTTCTGGA
>CAYTNI010000541.1:0-2236 GCA_964439115.1 uncultured Saprospiraceae bacterium | reverse complement strand
AAAACTATTGCATGCAACTCTTACCTTCTAAACGATCAAACTACGCATGTATCACAGAATTGTTATGAAGAAAAACACACATGGCTTCAATTTTACCTCATTCCTGAATTAAAACCACCCATGAATTTAAAAGATCAGGAAACTGCATTAATCGAAAAATGGCTCAATGACCCTTCTTTTGTGAACTGGGCTAAGGGACTCGATGCAAAAGATAGCGCGAAGTGGGAAAACTATTTTAACCTGTATCCGGAACACTGGGAATTGGGTAAAACAGCCAAAGCTTTGGTTCTCGGACTTCCCTTTCATTCCATCCCTACTGACCCTGCCAAAAGCAAAAAAGCGCTATCGGTACTGCTCCATAAACTGGAACTTACCCAGAACAGCCAACGGAAGTCTGCCCGGATAAGGCACATGATGCGGGCACCGTTGCTGCAGGCAGTCGCTGCCGTTGCGCTCCTTGTCATGGCATGCGGGTTTATCTACTTCCAATATTTGCGCAACCCCCAAGTTGTGATCGCTACCAATTATGGCCAACAACTGGAGCACCTGCTGCCTGACGGATCCTTGGTAACCCTCAATGCAAATTCTACCCTCAAATACCATTCACGTAAGCCCAGAACAGTATGGTTGGAAGGTGAAGCATTTTTTGAAATTGTTAAAAAGCCGGACACCCGGGAAAAATTTAATGTATGGACAGCTGACCTGGAGGTAACCGTACTGGGTACTTCCTTCAATGTAAATACCCGCAATGAACAGACCCAGGTGTTTCTGCAAGAAGGTAAAGTAAAACTTGAACTCGAAGCAATGACCTCCCAAAGCATCGAGATGGAACCCGGCGACCTGATTGCCTACTCCAAAAAACATCAACAACTGAGTGAAAAAAAGAAAAATGCTTCCCTGCTTGAAAATGCCTCCTGGAAAGAAGGGAGTCTGATCTTTAAAGATACCCCCCTGCCTGAAGCCTTATCCGCTATTGACGTCATCTATGGAATTAATTTTATTACAGCCCCCGGAGACCTGGATCAAAAGCTCATTTCAGGTGGAGTACCGATAAGGAATCTGGAAGTTACCCTGGTAACCCTTAGTGAGGTTTATGGTATTCAAATCCGAAAAGAAGGGAGCTACTATTACCTGCAGGGAGATACGGAATAAGCCACTGGAAGTAACCAGATGAAAAACTGCAGGGACTCCGATAGAGCCCCCGCCAGTGTAAATAAAATAAGTAAAAACGTTCAAAAGTATGAAACTTAGTACAGGTTTCAGTCAACTCGCTTTGGCTGTTTGCTTTCTTATTGCCCAAAACTTTGCGCTCGGCAGCAACCCAATCACCCGCGTCACCCCACCGCTGAGTCAGGTACTGGATCAAATTGGAAATAAATATCAGGTAATTTTTACCTATGACCCCAAATTATTGGCAAATATAAATGTGCCTTTCGAATTTGTCCCCGGGGAAAATTTAGAAGCAGCCGTCAATCGTGCCCTTAGTACCACTGATCTGAAATTCAGACAGCTCACCGATAAATACTACATCGTTTATAAAAAGGGCGTGACCGACAAAGGTAAAATCACAAAGATAAAGCGCAAGTTTGAACAAATCGAAAAGCTGCAAAATGGTGAGCAGATAGAAATACAAAAAAGTCTATACAACCCACAGACCAATATCCAAAATATTTTTAGCACAGCTGATGCCTTGTTGCAGGAAAAAACCATTCGGGGAAAAGTCGTTGATGAGAATGAGCTGGCCCTGATCGGTGTAAATATTAGGGTAAAGGGGACGGATGTCGGAACCGTAACCGATTTGGACGGCAATTTTTCTTTTGCAGTACCCGACGATGCCAAAACGCTTGTTTTCTCCTATATCGGATACGAAAGCCGGGAGGTTCCCCTTGGGGATCAATTCAATTTTCTTGTTGTTTTGACAGAAGCTACTTCTCAGCTTGAGGAGGTAATTGTAGTGGGCTTTGGTACACAAAAAAAGAAATTCACCACCGGGGCAATTTCAAAAATTAAAGGAGATGCCATAGAAAATGCTGTGCAAAGTACCTTCGACGGTGCCCTGCAGGGGATCTCGGCGAACGGCGGTGGCGACGGCCCCAATGATCTGTACAACGGCGATGTCGCTACTGGCGAAGTGACCGTGATCCCCCCAGGACCGGTTTACGGCGAACCCGACCTCACCGTAGTCAACACGGCGACGGCAAATTCCGACGATTTCGACATGTCGGTGGATTCGCCA
>CAYTNI010000540.1:0-2237 GCA_964439115.1 uncultured Saprospiraceae bacterium | reverse complement strand
TCGGATAAACTCCGCAAGCGTTAGCGAAACCACCGTTTGAACCTGGGCTACATCGTTGGTAATGCGGCTGGTAAGTTCACCGACTCGCCGCTCTTCAAAAAATGGGATACCCAGTGTGATAAGTTTGGCATATAGGTCCTTGCGTACCTGCGCAAGGCTTCGTTCACTCACGATGGCGAAAAGTTGTACCCGGAAATAGGAGAAGACGCTCTGCACGCCGAGTAAAATAAGAAGCAGAAAAAATATGCGGTTTAGCGTGAGGCCGTATGGCGCCTGACCGTTGATGGCATTCAGAATTTGCCCGGGAAGCGCCATGATGACCAAAAATATCAGGCTGCCGAGTGCCAGGAACAACATGCCTGCAATAAATGCCCATTTGTAAGGCAATACGTAGCTGAAAATTTTCAGGGCATGGCGTAGCTTTTCCTTGCTAATGGTTTTTTTGGGTTGCGCTTCATCGGAAGTGCCTTGGCGTGATGGTCTGGCCATGTCGGTGAATGTACTGTTGATTACTTATTATAACAGAAGGGCCGTGCTTTGGTTATTGCCGGACGGTATTCTCCCAGGGGAACCAGCGGTTGTTGTACCATATTCCGGTATTGTCTTTGCGGAAAGTTTTGGCAGCATTTGCCCGAATGAGCAACTCATCTACGTAGATTTTTTGGCCTTGCATGGCTTTGTTCTGCACAGAAAAACGGAGCTTGCTGTCGGGTGCTGAAGCCGTAAATGGCCATTCAACCAGCGCCCAGCCATTGGCATCTACCATGCTGACCAAAAAGAAATACCAGGTTGTCTGCTGCTGATAGCGCTCGCCTGTGGCGGGGTTGTATTCTTCGAAATCAAGCTTTGTGCGCGCTGCCAGATCATCGCCGACATAAACCCAGGCGGAGAAATGGTAGGATCCTCCCGGCCATTGCTCAGGAATGGAACCATCAAAGAGTACCTGACTTTTTGAGGCTTCACCCGACCAGGCGCCTTTGCCGAGATAAACCCGGTCAGAGGGTTGTTGATCGAACGACTCGTAGATGAAGGTGAAATTCGGGTTGTCCACCCAAAAAGGCGGAATGGAAAAAAGTTTGGATGTATCGGCCTCTGCAGCCAGTTGTTCCCGTCGCTGCCTGATTCGCACATCAAATACTTCCAGCGGTACTTCATACAAGTGGAAGTCTTCCTTTTGGAAAATCTGTTTGGCGCCGTACAGAAGATGGCCGTAAAGACGACCTACCTGGGGGTCTTCCTGCAGTTTTCTGTTATTGACAACAAGGAGGAACGGCCGGTTGTCGGGTAGCTCGTCGAGCAACAAAGGAGGACGGTATGGCTCGCTGATGAGCTGGAACTGTTTGAACGTCTGCGAAATTGAGGTTCTGGTGAGCATGGCGCTCGTCGTAGGAAGTCCTGTCTGTAAGCTAAGCGTCAGGGCGTTTTGTAAAATAAATCCATCATTTCCGAAAGCGCCGAGATTGTCTGACCCAATATTGAAATAAGGAATGGTCATAATGGCCTGATACCTGTTGTAGTCTATTTCAGGGATATCGGTGAACCGTTTACCCGGCGTGAAGGATTCTATCTCATCCAGGCGCAGATCAGGTACCCGATTAAAATGCCAGGTTTCAAACATCAAAAGGAACAACGCACTAACCATGGCAATAGGCTGTAAGCGTTTCCCACTAGTGGCACTGAATAGCCACAGGAAAGCCACGATATTTCCCACATAAAAGAAAACCCACGCAAAGCGCCCCAGGGATCTGAATTGGCGAATAGGTCCTGCATAGGATAAAAGCGACTCCAGCCCAGGGATGGTAAAAGGGTAACCAAATGAAAACAAGGCCATTACAATACTCACCCAAAACATGATTTTTACAAATCCCTGGTGGGGGCTATCCACGACAAACAGCGGGCGTCGCAAACGGCCTGCCAACAAGCGATAAATCATCAGCAGGATGGCGAAACCTGCCACCAACCCGACATAAGACCATCCCTCGTAGTCGGTAGTTTCAATTTTTATCAGGTACTTGTCTATCCATTGCCAGTGGGGCTGATGCAGGCCCGTGAGCAAGCTCTCCCAAATGGCATGGTAGGTGAAAAAACCGGATGGCTGCGCAGTACGATCTGAAGGGCCGCCAGCCATCCAGCCCCATAATAAAGCGGCCGGCAGTGCTATCTGTACGGCCAGGTGTGCGGCGAGTACAGGGAGTTGCTTCCAATCCCGCCTGAACAGGATGCGGAATCCAAAAAAT
>CAYTNI010000539.1:0-2241 GCA_964439115.1 uncultured Saprospiraceae bacterium | reverse complement strand
GAGCATGAAACTCGACAAAGGTCCCAAAACGAATAATTACATATTTTCTAACAACATATTCATTTTTTGCCACACAGCGAATTCCATGCCAAAGGTTTGGAAGCAGGTTTTGGGGCAAAAACGAATAATTTTTTATTGAAAAAAATATTCAGAGGAATATGTGTAAAAAGTAAAGGAGCTAAACTTGCAACTTCTATCACGGACAGAGCGTATTTAACCATGATGTAAAGGTGAAAGAACTCTTCGGAGAAATGGGTAAAAATGAAGGGAGTAAAACGATTATTGAATAGTAAAATGCGCTGCCAATAATGGATTTTACGGCGATTCTAGACTTCCTCGGCACCTTTGCTTTTGCCATCAGCGGTATTCGCATGGCATCGGGCAAACAGATGGACTGGTTTGGCGCGTATATCATCGGGCTGGTCACTGCCATCGGCGGCGGAACCCTGCGGGATTTGCTGCTGAAGGTCACTCCTTTCTGGATGCTGGACCCTAAATATTTTATTACCACCGCACTGGCGCTTATTGTCGCCCTGCTGTTCAAAAACCGGATCTTCAAGTGGGGTAGTACATTGTTTTTGTTTGATACCATCGGCCTTGGGTTATTCACCATCGTCGGTATTACCAAAAGTATGGATGCCGGACTGCCCTTTTGGGTTTGCATAATCATGGGAACCATCACGGGCACACTGGGCGGGGTAGTAAGAGACGTATTATTGAACGAAGTCCCATTGCTTTTTCGCAGGGATATTTACGCGCTGGCTTGTGTTGCCGGCGGCGGGGTTTATTTCGTATGTAAATATTTTGACCTTCCAAAAGATGTTACAGAGACGATTGCCGCCTCCATGGTTATCTCTTCCCGATTGCTGGCGGTGAAGTATCATATCCATCTGCCACAATTACAGCCAATGGAAGAGAAGTAGTGAGGGATATAAGTGTATGATAATCAGGAGTGTTTTTAAAAGATTGGCCTGATTTTTTTGGACAATGGTATTAGAAATTAAGTGTATGCCTAATAAGGGTAGGAAAAAACCAAGCTTGGATACCTGATGTCCTTGTTTTGCCGGTTTTGCCAAAAAGTATATCTGATTAGCCTTCAATTTTGCCCCAATTCGAAATGAGACAGCCTATTTACGCATATCCGAATACATCCTCCATAATCCTAAAAATGGAATGAAGATAAATTCAAAAAGTAAGTATTGGTTTATACGACTAATAAAATTCAGCGCATCCCTAATGGGGCATCTTACTGCAAAACGGAGGAATATCAGATTCCCCCCATCCTACTCATACCTCAGCGACTCTATCGGGTCTAAGCTGGCGGCCTTGAGGGCGGGGTACAAACCGGAGGCCAGACCCACCAGCGTACAGGTTATGACGGCGGTGATTATCCAGCCCCAGGGGAGCAGGAAATTCCCTCCGAGAATGATTGTCACTAAGTTACCCATCAGGACACCGAGGACAATACCAATCAGGCCACCCATCAGCGAAATTACTACCGCCTCCGTGAGAAACTGAATCATTATGGTTTGTCGGGTAGCCCCAATGGCCTTACAAACGCCAATCTCGCGTGTTCGTTCGGTGACGGATACGAGCATGATGTTCATCAGGCCGATGGCGGCTCCGAGGAGAGTAATTACCCCGATACCGGCGGCAGCATATCTGAAATAGCGGGTATTGTCTTTGATAAGCCCGATGAGGCTGTCGCTCTTGGTGATTTCAAAGTCGTTATCCTGATAAGATTTCAATCCGCGAATGTTGCGAAACATAGAGGTGGCCCAAGCCACGGCATTGTCAATTTGATTGGGGTCATCTACTGCAACCAGAATTCTGTAGTTGGTATTTTGCGTACCATAATACCGCTTTCCGGTTTGGAGGGGGATGAGGATGCGCCTGTCTTCATTGGTATTCATACTGGAACCCTTGCTCTTCAGCACGCCTACTACGGTCAGTTTGATGTTCCCTGCTGAAATTACCTGACCGATGGCGCGTTCAGGTTTGCCTCTGAACAATGCTTTGACGATATCGGCTCCTATAAGTGCTCCGAAACCCCCTTCCAGCGCCTCGCGAGGAGTGAAATTCCTTCCCGTCTGCAACTCAAAACCTTTGCCTGCGAGGTAGTTTTCATCTACTGCAACAACACTCACATTGGGGTTGGTTTTTTCTGCTCCAAAGCGAATAACCGCTGAACCACCACACCACATGGAGAGAGAAACCCGTGCCGGAAAGTCGTATTTTTCC
>CAYTNI010000538.1:0-2242 GCA_964439115.1 uncultured Saprospiraceae bacterium | reverse complement strand
CGACAACCCCAATGTTTGTGCTCTACAAAACTATCCACTCCATGAATATCATGGCTAGGGTTTGCTCTCGTGAAGGTTGCCCAAAGAAAATTATGCATGGTAGCTGCCAGGAAGTTGCTATCCTCAGTAAGTACTATTATGGGTACACCTTCAAGGTCTATCCCGCGAAGATGCTCGCAAAGTTCCTCCGCATGACGATATGCCTCGTAATCAGAAAATTTTGGGGCCTCCACGGCTAATATTCCGGGTAAAACAAACCTGGGATTTGAAAACCCGACCGGAAGTGAAAATGAAGCAGGCAGGGTGTCTGAAAGGGTACGCCGCTCAGGGCCACAACAGGCCACTACTACTTTGGAGCCTTCGTTCCAGCCATGGCCGGAATAATCCAGAGTGTCAATGGTAGTACGTGTTTGGAAATGTAAGTCCCGGCGCCAGTCCACCCTGCTCAGCACATGCTTGAAAAAGCCGACATAATCATGCGTATGTAATCCGGGCGCATCCCCCTGGGCGGCAATAAACAGGAATTTGGCCAGGGAGGTCTGCCCGGAACCTAGAATCCGGTTGGCCTGAGTAAGAATCTCTTCAGGTTTTCGCTCCCGGAAAGGCATGTAGCGTTCGCTGCCGATGGCCAGCAACAATGGGTGTACTCCCGCAGCATCTACTGCCTGAATCTCCACCACGCCGGGAAATTCCTGTGGCGTAAGCAATTCCACAATTTTGTGAATGAGATAGCCAAAGCTGGAATCTTCCGCCGGAGGCCGGCCCACCACCGTGAAATGCCAAATAGCATCCTTCCTGTAATACACCTTCTCCACTTCCATTACCGGGAAATCGTGGGTCAGGCTGTAATATCCCAGGTGATCGCCGAAGGGCCCCTCTGGCTTCTTCAAGTCTTTGCGAATGATGCCGGTGATGACAAAATCTGCATCACCTGACAAAACCTGCCCGTTTCGCCAAAGGTAGCGAAAGCGCCTACCGCCCAGCATACCGGCAAAAGTGAGCTCCGAGAGCCCCTCCGGCAGTGGCATAATGGCTGCAAAAGCGTGGGATGGCGGCCCTCCTATGAATATGGAACAACGGAAGGGTTCGTCCGAAGCATTATATTGCGTGTGATGCACACCGATGCCCCGGTGCAACTGATAGTGCATCCCAATCTCCTCGTTGAGGGTATATTCGTTGCCGGAAAGTTGAATCCGGTACATGCCGAGGTTCGACTGCATGATGTTACGGCTTCCCGGCGGTAGGGTAAAAACCTGTGGCAGCGTCACAAATGCACCGCCATCCATGGGCCACGATTTTATCTGAGGCAACTTATCAATGGTAGTTTCCCCGTATAAAATCGGTGCTGCGGATACCCGCATGGGCAATGCGGAGAGTGCGGTGAAAGGCGCCGAAAGGTAGCGCAAAGGGCTCTTAAGCAGGTTTGCAGGGTCCGCTTTTAACTCGATGACCTTTTGCACCTTGGCAAGCGTATCCCTGAATAAAAACTCTGTGCGCTCGAAGGTTCCATAAAGATTGGAAAGCGCGGGGAAAGGGCTTCCCTTGACGCGTTCGAACAATAAGGCAGGGCCTCCTGCTTCAAAGACCCGACGGTGAATTTCGGCCATTTCCAGGTTCGGATCCACTTCGCGGGGAATTCTGACGAGCTTCCCGTGTTTCTCCAAATCCAGTGCGGCCGCCTTTAAACTGGCATAAGACATAAAGTGAGTAATTACGGCATGGTCACCGTTTTTCGAATGACCCCCGTATAAGAACGCAATTCAATCTCGTATGTTCCCGGATTCATGCGACTCATGTCCAGTTCATAAATAGTATCCACGGGAAGGCTGCTGACTTCTGCCTTGAATACCACACCACCCAATATATCTTTAACCACTATATTGCTGATATTGACATTCAGGTTTTCAAAGTCAATGAAAATGGTTTTGCTTTCCTGGTCGGCGTAAAATGCCCGCTCCGGATGATGCAGGGAGGCGGTAGTGCCATTAACCTGGCGCGCCGAGGTAAGCTGAGAGGGCTCAGAAGACTGAGCACTGAGGATAAAGCTGCAGAAGAAAAACAAGCCAAAAGCAATGAGAAATTTTTGCATGTTTAGTGGTTGTTTGATATGTCGGGAATCGGCTGCAAATATACGCCCCAAATTCATTTGTGTAAAGATTTGGGGCATTGCACTAAATAAAAAAATTTTCTTCAATCAACCAACAATAAACAAAATATAATGTTTAAAAAATAGCTGTTTTTC
>CAYTNI010000537.1:0-2256 GCA_964439115.1 uncultured Saprospiraceae bacterium | reverse complement strand
CTAAACAATGAATCTTGCTTTATAGGGCAGGTTTATTGTCTGAAAATAGTAAAAAATATTTGGTTTTATTTGGTTAGGGCTGAGGTAGTACTCGTTGTAGTGCTGCCTCTTTTTTTTGTAAAAAAAAGTCCTGAACTGCAAGGATATACAGTCCAGGACTTTCGGGTCAATTACCCGAAAATTATGTACAGAGGAGATCTAAAGCTCAGTAATCTGTTCCACAAATTCTGTCATGGGTAGAACAGTCTCCTGTTGTAAGGCGCGAAATCCACTCCGAATGTTGACCAGATGCTGAAAACCTCTACTGCGTAGAATAGAAGCAGCAATCATGGATCGGTACCCGCCCACACAATGCAAATAATAGGTTGTGTGTCGGTCCACTTCGCTCATATTTTTATTAATGGTGTCGAGCGGGAAATTTTGTGCGCCTACGATATGTTGTGCGTTATATTCGCTTGTCCGGCGCACATCGAGGATATTTACCGATTCACTATGGTAAATGCCTTCAAATTCTTTGGCATAGACCTCCTTAATCGTATCCACTTCTTCACCTGCTTTTACCCAGGCATCAAATCCGCCATCGAGATAGCCTATAGGATTGTCATAACCTACGCGGGCTAATCTGTCAACTACCTCCTTTTCTCTGCCAGGGTCACATACAAAAAGGATGGGTACAGTCAGGTCTTCCACGAGGGCGCCAACCCAGGGTGCAAAGGCATCGTCAATTCCCACGAACACAGAACCCGGAATAAACCCTTTTGCAAAATCATCTTGCAGGCGGGTATCGAGAACCATGGCTGTTTCTCCTTCCCATGCGGCTTTAAAGGCGCGCACGCTGAGGGGGCGAAGTCCCTTCTGGCGAATATCGTCAATGCTGCCATATCCCATTTTATTCATCACCGCATTTTTGGGGAAGTACTGAGGCGGTGGCATTAACCCTGCTGTTACTTCGGCTATAAACTCTTCGCGGCTCATATCTGCCCGAAGGGCATAATTGGTTGCTTTTTGTTCGCCGAGGGTGCCGGTAGTTTCGGCTGCCATTTTTTTGCCGCAGGCAGAACCCGCGCCATGACCCGGGTAAACGATGACCTCCTCTGCAAGGGGCATGATGCGATTGCGCAAGCTGTCAAAAAGCCAACCGGCAAGGTCTTCCTTGGTTATAGAACCTGCTTTTTGGGCGAGATCAGGCCGACCTACATCCCCGAGAAACAGCGTGTCACCGGTGAATATAGCATAGTCCTTGCCATCTTCATCCCTGAGCAGGAAGGTAGAAGACTCCATGGTATGGCCAGGCGTATGCAATACCTTGATGGTGATATTCCCCACTTTAAACGTCTCGTTATCCTCCGCTATATGGGCATCAAAATTGGGCTTGGCCGTTGGGCCATACACAATGGTGGCGCCTGTTTTTTTGGCAAGATCAAGATGACCCGACACAAAATCTGCATGGAAATGGGTCTCCATGACGTATTTTATTTTGGCATTGTCCGCCTTTGCTTTTTCGAGATATGGCTCTACATCCCGCAACGGGTCAATAATAACGGCTTCCCCGTTACTTTCAATGTAATACGCAGCTTCTGCCAGACAACCGGTATATAACTGTTCTACCTTCATGATGATTTTGATTTTAATTGTTAAAAGGTTTTTAAAAGGTTAGACATTCTTCAGAAAATACCATGGTCAAATGTGAAAGCAAAATTATGCCTTGTTTGCAGCGGAGTAAGTGATATTTGTCACTCTTGGGGTTTATGCGGGCCGTTCGTGGTTTTTGGGCAAGTATGTCCCCCCGAAGGAGTGTTTTTTCTCAGCTCGTTTGTATATTTGCCGACAACAGTTGCAGGATAGTCGAAACTTGCCCCGGGAAATAAATTTAGAACTGGCACACTCACAAAGATTTTACCGCCAAAGCCTGCTTTTGGCAGTGCCTGGCATTATTTGGCATTCAAAATCTGAAAGTGAATGAGCATACCATGCTTGATTATTCATCGGCCTTGCCGTAAAAAGGTAGCCTATGAGGTACGGTTCTAACGCGAGGGTTTCCTGCATGCTGGTTTCGAAAAAAACACGCCTGCTGAGCTGCTTGAAGGAACTGTCCAGGCATAGATTTCCTGAAATCTGCTGGAAATACCAGGTTGACAATTTGGCGCAGGTAATCGCCATCTTTCAGTCTAAGCATCCCCCAGAGCTTATTCTGGTGGAAGGTATCCCGGTAAAGGAAATGAGGGATGCGCTTAAATCCTTAACAACGGATTCAGA
>CAYTNI010000536.1:0-2264 GCA_964439115.1 uncultured Saprospiraceae bacterium | reverse complement strand
ACCAAAGTGAAATTCCACCACTGAGTGTGGCCACATGGCATGAGAATGATGATAAAGACCAGTACGACTTGATGGTCGAGACAGTATGCGATCTTCTGGGCGGCAGCTACCTCCTGAACGGCGCAAAAATACTTCCCGGGGATATCGGTATTTTAACCCCCAAAAATGAGGAAGCAGCGAAGTTGAAATCGGCTCTGGAGCAGCGTTCCGTTCCCGTTATTCGAAGTGGAGAAGACGGTATTTTCAGTACGGAAGAAGCAAAATTTCTGCTGGAGATGATGGAAGCGGTGTGGAATACCAGAGAGGGTAATATCCTGAAAATGTTGAGCCATCCCATCGTCCGGTTGGAGACCCATAGCCTGCATGGCATTGACCTCAGTGCGATGGTGCTGAAGATGGGGGAGCTGAAAATTTTATGGGAGCAAAAGGGCCTGACGAAAATGATGGAGGAACTGCTTGTCTATCTCGGCATCACGCGGTATGGGAACGACTGCGATGCGGCCCGGATGAGCAGTTTAGACAACCTGCAGCACCTCGCCGAGCTGCTCGAAGACAGGGCGTACCGCCGCAGGCTTGTCCCGGCAGAATTGATGGAATTTTTGCGGCACAGCACGGCCTCCTCCGGCAAGAACAGCCAGGAAGCGCTGAAAATACGGACTGCTACCGACCAAAGTGCGGTGCATATTGGCACCATCCACGCCAACAAAGGCCTGGAATACCCCATCGTACTGGTTTTGGCAGATAAAATGGACAGTAAGCTGCGTAGAGATATCACAACGTTTACCTACCACCACCAAAAATCGCAATTTTTTGTGCGAAAAGTGAATTTTAATAATAATAATATAGCTGAATACCGTACCGCCGTAACATCCTCACAAACCCAAATACAACAGGAAAATGCGCGATTGATTTATGTGGCGCTTACTCGGGCGCAGTTTGCTACGGTAGTTTTTTGTAGTAATATCAATAACCCCAATGCTAATAATGCTCTTTTTGAATACCTGCTCGCCAATTCCCCATTGCCGGAGTCGCCGTTTTGCAGGGGAGAGGCGGCAACGCCGGAGTTGGCGAAGCCGAAGCCTGGTGTAGGGTTGGACTTTCCAGATAAAACCATCTTGCGGGAGCGACAGTTTTTCCGGATGAGTTATTCCTTTCTGGCGCGCGAGCTGTCGCACACCTCACGGACGGCACAACACCCCTACGATGCGGCTTCCTACGACCACTTCGCCTACCACGAGCTGAAGCGCGGCAAGCGCACCGGCGAGATGCTCCACGAGATATTCGAGTACATTGATTTTCAGCAGCCCGACGACTGGACGGATAAAATACGCTCGGCGATAGTGCGGCATCATCCGGCTAAGAAGGGGGATGAGGCCTACGAGCAGCATCTTCACCAGTTGATTGCGCATACCCTGGGCGTGACCCTCCCATTGGCCGACGGGGATTTTCAGCTAAAGCAATTGGACCGGAGCAACCGCATCCAGGAGTTGGAGTTTGATTTTCCGGTGCCCAGGGTTTTCGATGCCGGCGGTCTGGAGGAGGTCTTTGGCGATGATGACCGGCGGCGCATTTACGCCCACAACGGCAAGTATGCGGGCATGATGAACGGCGTACTGGATTTGCTGTTCGAATGGAACGGTCGCTACTACATCCTCGACTGGAAGTCCAACTACCTCGGCGACCAGCCGGACGACTACGCGGAGGACAACCTGCATCGCGCCATGAACCAGGGCAACTACCACCTGCAATACCTGCTCTACACTGCCGCCTTAGACCGCTACTTAGCGTTCAAGCTCGGCAAGACCTATAATTTCGACCGGCATTTCGGGGGTGTCATCTATCTCTTCCTGCGCGGCCTCCGCGAGGGTCGCCCCGAAGGGGTTTATTACACCCAGGTGCCGGCAGAGGTGCTGCAAAGGGTAAAGGAGGTGCTGCGTGGGGAGAATTAGTGGGGTAGGGGAGATGGCGTGATGGCTGTGCCGAGCGATGTAATGTGTGGGATTTGTCTTGGTGCAGGCACTGCGTAGAGGGATTATGGCATAAGGTTGAATATTTATAGGAAAGGTTGTCGCGTTTAATGTACGACCCCGCCGGGGTCGCGGTTACCATTTGATTGCTATGGTTGTGCCGCCCCTCTGGGGCTCTTAGCGGTTAGCGGTGTTCGGTTTTCTATTGACCTTTCGCCCTGCTGGGGCTTTAATCCTGAGGCAGCGTGATAATCAATTCTGCCGGCTGGTTGAACTGGCCAAACACCATGGCCTTTT
>CAYTNI010000535.1:0-2279 GCA_964439115.1 uncultured Saprospiraceae bacterium | reverse complement strand
GCCGGCAATCGGTGGGGCAAAATCGGGTATTAATTTTGATCCTAATGATCCACGGAGAGATTTAGTACTCAAAAGGTGGTACAAAGCAGCCTTACCAATATTGAAACACTATTATGGTACGGGGGGAGACCTAAACGTAGATGAATTAAAGGATGTCATTCCAATTACAGAAGCTTTGGGCCTTTGGCATCCGCAGGAGGGAATTGTAAATGGTCATTTCAAAACCTCCGATGGGGAGCGCATTAGGATTATTGGGCAATTGCGCTATGGATGTTCCAAGATTGTGGAGGATGCGCGGTATGTACCTGACAGCCCCCGAAAGTATGCGGTGGCAGATTTGATAACAGGTTTCGGGGTAGCAGAATCTGTGCGGCATTATTATTCCATTTTCCGGAATCAAAATTTGGCAAAAAAAAGAGCCGTTATCCAGGGATGGGGGAATGTAGCGTCGGCTGCTGCTTGTTTTTTGGCTAATGAGGGTGTTAAGATTGCCGGCATTATTGACCGGGCAGGGGGCATCATTAGTGAGAATGGATTAGGGCTGGAAGAAATCAAGCACTTGTTTGATACAAAATCGGGCAATATGCTGAATGCAGAGGGTATGCTAACTTTTGAGGAGGTAAATTCCAAAATCTGGGATTGCGGGGCAGAAATTTTTATTCCAGGTGCAGCTTCCAAGATTGTCCATAAAGACCAGGTATCCCGTATGGTAAACAGCGGATTAGAGGTCATTGCATGTGGAGCGAACGTACCATTCACCGACGACGATATTTTCTTTGGACAAACTGCTAAAAAGACGGATACCGAAATCGCACTTATTCCGGATTTTATTGCCAATTGCGGCATGGCGAGGGTTTTCGCCTATTTGATGGAGCCGGAAGCTGAATTGACTGATGAAGCCATATTCGGAGATGTATCTGTTACCATAAAAAAGGCACTTGAAGAAATTTACCACAAAGACCAAAGCGGTAAAAATATTTCTACCCAGGCATTGGATATTGCACTGGCTAAGTTGATGTAGCATTTTCCTCGGCATATTCAAAGGAGCGAATGAGTGTAATCCGGGTGTTGTTAAAAAAATTTGGGAAAACCCAAAAATCTAAATATTTTTGCATCCAAAGGGCATTTCTTTATTCAATTAATCATAAAAACCGATTTTGCCCTTAGCACAATCCCTCGGAAATGACTACAAAAACTTTACTAACGGCAATTATTTTGCCTTTGTTTTGTTCTAGCCTCGCGGCACAGGACAGCGGTAGTGCACCAACAGGTTCGCGAATCCAACCGGGAAGTATGATGGAAATAGGTCTTCACGCAGGGCATTTTTTTGTTGCCGGAGACATTCCCTACCAACCAGGATTTGCAGGCGGATTCCACATTAGAAAGGCTACCGATTACATCTTTTCCTTGCGGGCCGATTTTCTGGCAGGCACTGCACAGGGTCAGGGTACAGGTGACCCTAACCGGGAGTTTAAAAACACCTGGTTTTCCGGAACCGGTTTCGGGGTACTCAGTCTAAATTCACTTCGATGGGATAGGCCTGTCCGCAGAACTAACATGTTTGTCATGGCCGGCCCCGGATTCAACACCTTTAAAGCGGATAATACCATCTGGGATGATGGAACAGAGGCAAGGCCAAATGCACCAAATGTTACTACAGATTATCAAGTCAGCCTGCATGCGGCTGCAGGAGCCGGAATATCTTTCCGCCTTGGCCCAAAAGCAAATATTGGTCTGGAGCACACCGCTTTCATGGGCTTCGGAAAGCGCGCGGATTTAATTGATGGCGTAGAAGTTGCACGCACCGGTATCAGGACTGCTTTTCGTGATGTAGTCAATTATTCCGGCCTTCGCCTCAATTTCAACATTGGTAAATCTTCACAAACAGAACCTCTCTATTGGATTAATCCCTTAGAGGTCGTGCTGAATGACATCAGCAAAGTGAAGTCTGACCAGGAAGGCTTGCGCAAAGACAGTGACAACGACGGCGTCCCAGATGCTCTGGATGAAGAACCAAATACCCCTGCCGGCGCTACAGTAAATACCAAAGGCAAAGTGCTCGACAGCGATGGAGACGGAATAGCAGATTACCTGGACAAAGAACCTTTTTATACGCCTAAGAAAGGTGAAGAAATTAATAGTGATGGCGTAGTTGTCAACCCTAAAATCAAGGAAGGGCTTGTCACAGAAGATAGGGTTAAGCTGCTGATAGACCAATCCCTAAAAGTATATAACCCTGTGGAGTCTGGAGACGCTATGGCAGAATGGTTCCTACCCAT
>CAYTNI010000534.1:0-2284 GCA_964439115.1 uncultured Saprospiraceae bacterium | reverse complement strand
GGCAGAAAGTATGCCCCTGACCTTAGCGATATTGTCCCAAATTCGGAAGTTGAATCTTTCCAATGCCAATTGGGATGAATATTGGCCCTTTGTCTTAGAATTGCTTTTTTTAAAACCTTCCGGTGATAAACTCACTGCCAGACGCCTTATCGAGCTATTC
Source organism: uncultured Saprospiraceae bacterium (assembly GCA_964439115.1). GTDB lineage: Bacteria > Bacteroidota > Bacteroidia > Chitinophagales > Saprospiraceae > UBA2329. The sequence goes on along the minus strand of CAYTNI010000534.1, from coordinate 2,124 downwards.
CAAAGCATATTGCCACAAAAAAGCCCTGAACTAATTCAAAGCTTAGAAAAAGAGAAGAGTTCGCCTCAGGCTGAAACCCTAATGCGGTTGTTGCTACTTGTTATCCCAACTTTTGCTACCGAAATGGTGCGACAGCGCGACAAAGAGATGGCACTCCAGTACTATCTTCAATTCGGCACTTTGCCGATGGCTTACGAGGGCTGGACCATGGCACAACTCCGGGGCGCTTTCCTGGAATTGCTTTCCACAGGCGGTTTTTTCCCGCGGCGGCTACTGTTTCAGGCCTGGAAACTCAGAACGAGCAGGGCCTTTCTCTTACAGTTGTTTCAACCTGAAGATTTCAAAAAAGTGGCAGTATGGATACATCCCGCCCTCCCTGAGCTTCTGAAAAAATTAGACGAAACCCTTAAAAAGGCGGGAAATCCCCCTTTGGCTGATGTGCTTAAATGGGAAAATCCATTGCAAATGGCCGAATTTCTCCTAAACCTCTGGACGAAGGATCGCTCCGTATTTGCTGACCCTGATGTGGTAGTCAAATCGATTTTTATTACTTACAGCCATGCATTAAGGCTGTTGCCAAGATTATTGATACACCAGGTAAACAACAGCCCGACATCAAAAACCGAAGAAGAAAAAAGAGTATGGAAACGAGTGGAAGAAATGGTCATTCTGGAGGAGAAAAGGGTAGGGGAAGAGCAGCCTGAAGCGGTAGAAGAAATATTGGAATCAGGAGAATCTATTCACCTGTATAACGCGGGGTTGTGCCTGATTTGGCCTTTTGTGGGCAGGCTGTTTCGATTGCTCGATATGATAGAGGGCAATGATTTTAAAAACGAAGAGCTTCGGGTACGGGCTGTACAGTTAACCCAGTACATTGTTACCGGATCGGAAGAGACACCTGAGGCAGAGCTTTCGCTAAACAAAGTGCTGTGTGGCATGGATTTGAGCTACCCTGTAGAGCCAACTCTTCAAATCACAGAGGCAGAACAAAATATGGTGGAATCCATGCTTCGGGGCGTTTTGCAAAACTGGGAAAAAATGCAAGGTACCAGCGTGCCAACCTTTCGAGATACCTTTTTAAAACGAGAGGGGCGGCTCAGTCGCAGGGAGGGACTGTGGGAGTTGGTGGTGGAAAAAAGAGCGTATGATGTCCTTTTGACCACTTTGCCCTGGCAAATCCGAACCATAAAACTGGCCTGGATGCCGATGCCCTTACAGGTCGTCTGGGTATGAGTAAGGAAAAAATAATGAAACAACCTGCTGCCAACGAACATGTAACCGCGCTTGAGCATGAGCTCGACTGGCTGGAGCAAATTGTAGATACTCGCCTTGCGCTCTATTTCGGAGGGGATTCCAAATGGAACGATGTCCGGGATATCACTCCGCCGGCAATGAACTCCTATGCGCACGGTTACGGAGAATTTATACACCGGCAGGGATTTGGGTTCGGAGAGCGATTGGTGCTCATCCTCGCATTGGCACCATATTTGAAGCCCTGGGTTTTGGATAGGCTCATGATTAAGAACACCGCCATTGACCGTCCCTACACGGAATTTGGGGGCGTTATGGGGGTTGCGCCTGCCGGATTTTTGCCCACAGCAGAGACGGCCTGCTTTCTCCTTGGAGGAGATGCACTGCTTCCCAGGTTGGAGGCATTGGAAATACTTCACCACGGACATCCATTGTTCTCCATGGGAATTCTTCATCTCGAATATCAGAGTGCGGCAGAATCAGAGTTAGGGGGGATTTTGAGGCTATTCCCGGATTATCTGCATATTTTAACCAGAGATGTGGTTTACCAGCCCCCTTTTAGTGCGGTTTTTCCGGCCAAGCTACTCAAAACCCGCTTACAGTGGGAGGATTTGGTGTTGGATCCCACGGCCCGGGAGGAGGTTGAAATGCTACTGCAATGGCTAAACCATCAGAAAGAGATGCAGGCTAGCGCGGCCTTTAATCACCAGATGGTGGTGGGCTACAGAGCTTTGTTTTACGGGCCTCCGGGTACAGGAAAATCCCTGACCGCCGGCTTAATCGGAAGATCTGCAAACCGCGCAGTATATCGGATAGACTTGTCGCAAGTCGTCTCTAAATACATTGGAGAAACTGAAAAAAACCTTTCTTCGC
>CAYTNI010000533.1:0-2298 GCA_964439115.1 uncultured Saprospiraceae bacterium | reverse complement strand
CGGTCTCCTTGAATTGCCGTTCGTAGAGGTTGCCATACAAGACGAGCAAACTACTATTAGCGGGATTGCGTTTCAATTCCTGCCGGATGGCTTTTTCTGCGCGCTCATAGTCTTCCATGAAAAAAAGACAATCCACGTAGCGCTCAAAAAAGAAATCGTTACGGTTGTTTTCCTGAAATAACTTATCGTACAAAACAGCTGCCTTTTCGTATTCCCCGTTTTCGAAGTATTGTTGCGCCAGTTGGGCTTCCTGAGCATGGAGCGGACTTGCTGCAACGGCGGCAAAAAACAGACAAACGAAAAAGAATGGTTTCATGGTTTCTAAGTTAGTACTTCCAATGTATAAAAAACGATCTAAACAGGCAATTGTTGCTACCGGTATGAAGCTCTTTTCCTGCCGCCGGACAAAAAAAAACGGCCAGTATTCTGTAGAACCTGGCCGTTATGCGCATTAGCGCAAAGGATGGAGTAGAGTATTACTCGAGTTTGAAGCGAACAGGCAAGTTAAACTGTACACGTACAGCCCTTCCCCGTTGTTTTCCCGGAACCCATTTTACTGATTTCTCATTCATCAGGTTCACAACTCTAAGTGCCTCTTGTCCGCATTGTGCACCAATATCCCTCACTACTCTGGCATCAGTAACGGTTCCGTCTTTTTCAACAACGAAAGTCACTACAACCATACCTTCAACGCCGTTTTCTCGGGCGATAGCGGGGTACTTGATGTTACCATAGATAAACTCAAGCATTTTCTTGGTAGCACATTGCTCTTTTTCCTGCTTTGAGCCCAGGTCTTCACAACCCGGGAATCTTGGCATATCCTCCACCACTTTGAAAATCTCCTCCACCTTAGGCTCTGGTGGTGGTGGCGGTGGTGGTGGTGGCGGTGGCGGTGGTGCATCCACAATAGGATCTGGCCGCTCTACTGCGGTTTCCTCATCCACACTCATGTCAAGAAACTCTGGCTCTTCTTCTTCCAGAATCTCTTCTTCCGGCACTTCCTCGATCACCGGTGGCGGTGGTGGTGGCGGTGGCGGGGGCGGCTCAGCTGTACGTGGAGGTTCCATCTCAATATCCTCATCCAATAGCAGGGCATCTTCGGGGATATCAATTTTGTCCTCAAACTGGGTCCAACTGAACGCAAGCACGATCAAACCAACAGAAATTGCAAGGCCCAGGTTGAAAAAAGTTCCGCTAAGGCTGAATGCATCAACTTCGGGGTACTTGTTTCTTCCTACCAGTGCTGATTTCCCTGATTTTGCGTCGTGTTTTGAGGCGAGATCCGCTGCAGAACGCTTGGCAAATGAAGATCTCATAAAGTAAATGAGACCTACAACGATCACAAGGATCAATGCCACGAGTCCTAACAGTTGGCTCCCACCGATTGCAAAATCGCTACCCATACTGATTAAGGTTTACGGTGTTAAAAATCGCTTTGCTAAAAGGCTGCTTAAAGCGCCTATAATATTAGAAATAATGTCTAATACTTCAAAAAATCTTGTCGGGAAAAACCAGTATTGGATAAATTCCATCAGTATTCCCATCAAAATGGCCAATAATATCACTGTCCAGGGACTTTTCGGCTGCCGCAATGCTGCAAAAACCAACATACACCAAATAAAATAGACACCGGCGTGACCCAGTTTGTCTATCCCGTGAGTTTGGGTGATTGCATGTGGCAATGCGACATGATCCCTTGTAGAGAGCACGAAGATCACGAAAGTCCAAAGAACTGCAGGTAAAAACCTGATTAGATGCTTTAATCTAATGAACAAGATGCAGGGTTTGACACTTTTGGTGTGTGGATAGAAATTTTTTTATCCTACCAATGCCTCATAGGCAGCTGCATCCATTAAGCCGTCTAATTCAGAGGGATCAGCCAGTTTGATTTTAATGATCCAGCCCTTTTCGTAAGGAGACTCATTAACCAACGTGGGTTCATCGCCCTCAGATTCGTCAATAGCAGGATTGAACTCCAGGATAGTTCCGCTTACGGGCATATAGAGATCAGCAGTTGTCTTAACGGCTTCTACCGTACCAAAAACCTCATTTTTTTCTATGGTTTCGCCGACTGTATCTACCTCGACATACACCAGTTCCCCAAGCTCGCCCTGAGCAAAATCAGTAATTCCGATATAAGCAGTGTTATCTGCTTCCACGCGGATCCACTCGTGTTCTTCTGTGTACTTCAAATGGGAAGGAATTTGCATACCTGCATCTCGTTTAGTGGTGAAATAAATTTAGCCTGATAAAAGTAAAATAATTTGTTGTTGCCCAAAATAAGCGTTACAAAAACTT
>CAYTNI010000532.1:0-2306 GCA_964439115.1 uncultured Saprospiraceae bacterium | reverse complement strand
GTCTGTTAACATAGCCGTAATTCTGACCGATGCCCAAAAAAAGATTCTCTGGGTCAATGATGCATTCACCTTTATCACCGGATATACCCCAAGGGAAGCCATTGGCAATAGTCCCGGCAAAATCCTGCAAGGACCGGAAAGTGAGGTGGAGGTCATCCGACGTATGCGAAAAGCACTGGATGAGCAGGTACCGGTACGGGAGGAGATTAGCAATTACAGGAAAAATGGCGAAATTTACCCTTGCAGACTGGTCATTTACCCCGTTTTTGACCACCACAAACAGCTGACCAATTTTATTGCCTTTGAAGTAGATGGCCATGAAGTACCCGAAGAAGAGTATATCCCCTTGCTGGAACTCAACCTCAAGTATAAAAACAGTGGCCTTAGCAAATTTGAAGGCACCCGTATCTACGAAGCGCTGGTGCAACTCCTGGAAAGAGAAAAAATCTACCTCGATCCGGATTTGTCGCTCAAACAGACTGCCGATCGTTTAATGACCAACACCAAATACCTGTCTCAAGTAGTCAACCAATTCACCGCAAAGAACTTCCAACAGTTTGTCAACACCTATCGCATAGAGGCGGTAAAAAGCAAAATCAACGATCCTCAATACAGCAATCTTACCCTTTATGGCATTTCGCTATACTGTGGATTCAAAAATAAATCTACCTTTTACAAAGTTTTCAAGGAAATCACCGGGTTGACACCCAAGATTTTTATGGAAAAGTACCGCTAAAACTCGCCTACGCTGTCTGTTCCTGTCTATATTCTCAAAATCAGACCTTATTTAAAATCAAGCAGTTGAATTTGATCTGACTTAAGGCGATCTTTATATAGAGTTAGAACAGAGCTTTTCTCTCCTGTCATCAAATCGGATGTATTTTTTATTTGATTTTCAGATTGAAGGCCCACAAAAACAAAACGTATGGGTAGTTTCAACGATCTGATGGGGTTGTATTACTGGATTGGCAATGAGCCGGAAAAATCCATGGAAGACCTAAGAAAAAACCGGTTAAGAAAGGAGGCTGAAAAATCCCTTAAAACAACAACCGTTCCTAAAAAGCGTTTCCAGAACAATTCAGCCTCCCAAAGGGACCCGATCAGAAAAAAGCCTTAGAGCTGATTTATTCCTGACCTGTGGTCAATATTTCTCCCCCGGAAACCTTTTCTCCTGCCTTATAGATGTATTCAACGGTAATACGGCCTTCATCATTAAAAAAGCGATAGGGGCCGTCGTACTTTCCATCTTTATAATGCACTTCTTCCAGCAGTTTACCAGTTCTGTCGTTGTATTTTCTTACAACGCCATCGAGCTGGCCATTTTTGTATTCGCGGGTTTCGGTTTCCCTGGCAAATTTATAGGAAGCCCAAAATCCGTGCAGCAGATTGTTTTTGTAGGCTGCGCGGAGATCCACATTGCCTCTGTCGTTGAAGCCAATGTATGGACCGTTGTACATGCCTCCAACAAAGGAGGCTATTGTTTTGGGGAAACCTTTTTCAGGATAGTAGGTAATCCAGGTACCTTCTTTGCTTCCATTCTGCATAAATCCCTCTTCCAGTAACTTTCCCTCCCCATCGGTTCGAAAAACCCGCTGAAGGGAGCTTCCTTCAATAGGTTCTGACTCAAAAACGGCGGTATCTACTTCCATTTTGGCAGGGTCGGCACCGGATTGGCAAGCGATGAGTCCCATCCCTAGCAGCAATACATAAAAGAATTTAACTTTCATCGAGTTTTTGTTTTCAAAATTAAATGATTCGTTTTTGTTCTTCAACGCTGCAGCTGTTTTTTTCCCGTCCACCTGATCACTTGCCACAGGACGAGGGCTACAAGTACCACCAATTCTCCCAAGGCCCAGAAACTCACCCAGGGAAAATCCGCCTGCCCTTTGTGTATGCCATATAGCGCCCAGATGATTACCCCGGAGAAAAGCACATCCTTGTTTAGCTTCAGAAAAACCAACGCCAAAACACCGGCCACGGTCATCAACAGGACCGACCAGAGTTCCGGGTAGGGCAACTGCACCTGAAAAGCTACCAGGAGTAGGGTAACATTTGCGATAGTGGCCACATTAATCCAGCCAAGATACACGCTAAAGGGTGCATGATAAAAAAATGCCCGGGTTGGAGGGCGATAGTTTCGGATGGGTTGGGCTGCTGCATATATCTGCAATAAGGAGAACAACAATACCACCATTACCCCCAGACTAAGCAGCCACTGCTGATAGTGAAAAGTGAGGATCCAGAGGCTGTTCATGCCGCAACTCAACCAAAACCAGGGCTGCATCTTATCGAGGCTTTCCTGGAAG
>CAYTNI010000531.1:0-2308 GCA_964439115.1 uncultured Saprospiraceae bacterium | reverse complement strand
TTGGCGGGTCAGCCACTTGCTGCCCAAACGGCAATCGGCGGCATCACCCCCGCTTCCTCTGCGATGCTCGATGTACAGAGTACCACTAAAGGTATGTTGATACCACGCCTCACCACAGCGCAACGCCATCGCCAGTCCGGCAAGAGGATTAGTTATCTACAACACCGATACCGATTGCCTCAATCATTACTCCGGTACGAAATGGTACGAACATTGCGGCAACGCATTGCCGGATCCTCCGGCCTTGGGAAGCACCTTTACGACTTTTTCGAATGGCACGGATAATTTTTCCACCAACGCTACCTGTCAAAGTAAATTGATTTCCGCAGGTCATAGCGCTACCTCATGCTCAGGTACGGTGGTAACGGCCAACGCCACCTATAATGTGTTATTGATCAGCGGACAGTGCTGGCTGAAGGAAAACCTGAATGAGCCTTCCACCACACCGTGTGGCGCAACAATCAATACTGGATGTAATATATGGAATACAAATAATCCAGGCGATATTGGAAGTTGGGGTTATTACAATGCTGCTCTCCTGGCCGGTACCAGAGGCGACTGGAGCACCAGTGAAAATGCAGCAGGTGAGGGATTGCTCTACCAATGGAGCGCTGCTATGAACGGATCCACTACCGAACGGGCTCAAGGGGTTTGCCCGAGTGGCTGGCACATCCCCAGCGATTGCGAATGGATGTATCTGGAGCATGGCCTGGGGATGAGTGTGGGTGATCAAACTGCATCCGGCACTTGGCGAAATTCCGGCACTGTTGGTTCCGATTTATCCTCCCTGTCCAGCAGCGGCACCAATTCCTCCGGATTTACAGGTCTTTTATCGGGCAACCGAACTAGTGATGCCTATTTTAACCTTAGGGGCAGTTTAGACCAATGGTATTCTTCCACTCAATCACCAATGGGTGCATACAGCCGGGCCATTCGAAATGTTCAAACGGGTGTACTTCGTCAGGATGGTGTCAAGACAAATGCCTATTCAATCAGGTGTCTAAAGGATTAAGGGTTTTACAAATTCCTTCACCGTATGGTTCTACGTTGAAGGAATTTGAACCACGGGCCTCTTTGTCCCGTGGCAGTCTTGTGTATATTTGTTTAAGGCATTGTAGATAATCCTTGACTTCGGTATTTCCTAAAACCCAGGCTTCTACAGTGAGTATCTCTATTAAAAAAAGGGATGGTTTACAAAAAATGCAATTCCTGTTTCTTAAAAATTAACACTTACCCTGTTGGTAGCCCTCATCCTTTACTTCCATCGGAGCCCTTCCAAACTCCTTTTTGAAATTATTGGTAAAATTCCTGGGGTCGGTCATCCCGACGGAGTGAGCCAGTTCCTTTAGGGTTTTGTATTTTCGGGCTAAGGCGTACCGCATGGCCAAATCCAGCCTTGCTTTACGCAAATACTCAGAAGGCGTCAGGCCGGTGTAGGCTTTCACCCGATTGTAAAGCGTTCGCTCAGTGATATGCATCAGATAAGCCAACTCCGGAACTTTGAATTCGGGGCGGTGCAGATTGCCCCGGATGTGTGCTTCAAGCTCTGAAAGCCACACCTCGTCGTAGCTTTCGGGGGTATTATGGGAAGTTGTCTCAAGGCTTTCAGCTCCCGAAAAGGTACTTCTCTTCAATTGCTGCTTCATTCGATTGGCAACCAGGGTTTTCAATTCTGCGATGGCGAATGGCTTGGTGATAAATCCATCCACTCCCAGGCGCAATGCCTGGAGCTTATCCTGGTCGGAGTTCAGGGCAGTGACCATGATAAAAGGCAAAAAGCCAAGCTGCGGATGGGCTCTCATTTTTTGCAACAATTCAAAGCCGTTTACTGCGGGCATCATGACATCGGAAATGACTAAGTTGACGGAGGGGTCTTTTTCCAGGGTATTCCAGGCCTCCTGTCCGTTGGCGACAGCACTGATACGGTAATCCTCGCGGAGGATATCCACCAGAAAATCCCGCAAATCCGGATGGTCTTCCGCAATCAGGATGTGCCCTTTTGCAGCGCTTTCGGGGGCTTGTCCGAATGCCTTTTCGCCGGTATCCTGCCTGATATCATTAACACTATGACCATTGGTGAGCGATGCAACGGGTATCCTAAGCTAAAAAGAGGCTCCTTTTCCGGGTTCACTTTCCACCCAGAGGTCAGCGCCAATGAGGTTGGCGTATTCTTTGCAAAGGGCAAGGCCAATGCCATATCCGGGCTGAGCGGCTCCAAGGGCTGCCTGGCCCTGGCGGTACCTTTCAAAGATAAACTCTTTTTCTTCAGCGGAAATTCCCGGGCCTGTATCACTCACTTTTACGAAGA
>CAYTNI010000530.1:0-2312 GCA_964439115.1 uncultured Saprospiraceae bacterium | reverse complement strand
CACGAACGGGACCTCATCATCGACCAAAAGAATCACTGCTGAAGTCATCTTGTCCTTATATATATGTTAACGATGGTGATGGTTTCATTTTTGAGGGAGAGGCCTATAGTGGAGCTATCTTTAAAGGTCTCGAGCGGGAGGATTATATGCCTCTGCCTTCGATTAAACCTGTTGACAATCTCTTCAAAATCAAAATTTCCAACGAGCTTAAAGAACAGCAATTTACCAATTTGGCCAATCTGATTGTAGTGGGTCATCCTATGGGTACCAAGGTTTTGTTGGATGCCGCGGGAGTGCCCCGACTTATCGAAACTCCCCAACCGCCGATGACTGCATTTTCTGAAAATGGAATTGATTACACCAATCAATTGTTGGCCGCAGATCGGGATGTTTTCCTGTTTAACGAGCAGACAGATTCCAACCAGTTGTACCTTACTTTTTCCAAACCTCGTTTTGCCCAAACAGGCAAGCTCGTTCTGAAACTCAAAAATTCGCTTTGGAGCGACTTTGTTTACGGAGAATTCAGCAAGAAATTCGGTGGGGCTTACAAGAACTGGCTGGATAAACAAAACCAGATTCCTGCATCCTGCCTTCCGGATAGAAAAAGCCCCGGCGATTTTAAACTGACCGTTTCCGTCAAGGTGGGGGATGACTGGAAGATGATGGATCGGCTTCCCCCGCTGGGGCCTATGGGCAGTCGGGAAGTGGTAGTTCGCTTGACATGGCCGAAAGGAAGTTCCGATAAGCTGGAAGTGCGTATCGGATCCAGTTTTATGTTTTGGGAAATTGACTATGCCGGGATGGATTTCACAGAGGATAAGGGGCTGAGCCAAACCGTTCTGAAACCTCAACGAGCTTTTGGCAATGACAATCCCGATTCCAGGGAAGCGCTTTCCTTTGTGGACGACCAGTACCTGGAGCAACTTCAAACCGGGGAAGTCACCGAACTGCATTTTATAGCGCCCATAACCGACCCGGCGCTAAGTTATTCCTGTTTTTTGCACACTAAGGGATATTACAACCATGTACGCGAATACAAAGGACTTCCGGATTTGACCGCTTTGGAATCATTCAAGACCCCTGGATATTTCAACCTGTACTCCAAGAATCTTTATCGGGAAGTCGCGGGTGAAGATTTGTTGGTTAATGAGAATCAATAATCCTGTAATAAAGGCACAATGGTGTTTTTAAGTGCAAAACAATTCACGACGGCCCTCCCCAACTTACCCTCGCCGGTAGTCAGGAACAAACTGAGGCTCGGTCTGATGCGATTTAAATTTATGTGTCGCCTTCTAAATGGTTTGTACACGAATCATCGCAATATTTGGCTCAGTTTCCAACGATTAAGGGATTTGGCAGCCAGGCACCGGGAACATTTTCATTCGGGATTGATGCAAAAAATGGTGGAAGTGGACGGGCGCTTTTTCTGGCATCTTCATTCGCCAGGAGCTCCCTCTGCCGCTTCCAGGCGTGTATTTGATTATGAACTTGCCCAAATTTCAGGAAAAGCAGACGTAGCATACCTTCGGCTGTTGATCATGTCCATTACGAAAAAATGCCCGTTGCAATGTGAGCATTGTTATGAATGGAATTATATGCATACAAAGGAGGTTCTTACCCAGGAAGATATCCTCGGCATAGTAGAAAAATTTCAACAATATGGAACTGGTATTGTGTGGCTGGCCGGTGGAGAACCCATGGTGCGGCTTAAAGATATTGTTGTTTTACTTGAACATGCCCGCCATGACACAGATTTCTGGGTAGTAACTTCAGGGTACAGACTTGATGTCGCCGCCGCCAGGCAATTGAAAACTTCGGGTTTGACAGGGGTTATCATTAGTCTCGACCACTATCTTCCGGATAAACACAATGCATTTCGTGGTCATCCTGAAGCCTTTGCATGGGCTATCCGGGCCTGTGAGGAGGCTAAAAATGCCGGTTTGGTGACGGCGTTGTCTTTGTGTGCCACCAGAGAATTTACCACTGAGAACAATTTCAGGCAATACATGCAGCTTGCCCAAAGGCTGGGCATCTCCTTTGTTCAATTGCTGGAACCCAAGGCAGTTGGGCATTATGCAGGACGAGATGTGGATCTTTTACCCGCGCAGGTCAGTCTGTTGGAGAAATTATTTATAGAATACAACACAAGTCCTCTGTTGCACGCGTATCCCATAATAGATTACGTTGAGTTTGGTCAGCGGAGAACAGGTTGCCGGGGAAGGGGCGAAAGGAAATTATATGTGGATTCCGACGGCAATGTAAGTTTATGTCCCTTTTGTCGGGACAATGTGGCCAGTGCATTACATTTTTCC
>CAYTNI010000529.1:0-2322 GCA_964439115.1 uncultured Saprospiraceae bacterium | reverse complement strand
TTATTCTCCACCTATTTGATTAATGCTATTGCCTTTGCCTAACTTCCTTTTAATCCAACAAACCTCACCTTGAGCTTGTATCGAGAACCAAGCGATTGAACGATTGGCCCAAGTAGGGTCTCCAGCAATTCCCTGGCCTGATTCCGCGATCTGTCCATTATATCACTTTGAAGTGCTTCCCTTCGGAATTCTGTCCTCAACAAATCAATATTCTGGTTTAAATCACTGCCTTGAACTTCCCTGAGCCAGCCGATGTCGAGTTTCTCAACTTTAGGATGGATCTCATGGGAGAGAATGACAGGTTGGGGCAATGAAACCACCACCGTAGAGCTCCTGCTATCTACCTCTAAGTACATAGAGCCCTTCAGGTTAAAACCAACTTTGATGATACTCAGGGCACTTATGTCCACATCTGTAGTGGAAACCTTGAACCCCCAGAGTTTAGTTTTCATCTGTTTGCTGATACCTTTTTTATCCCGAAGTTCCATGGTGGCCAGTTCTCCGATGGCTTTTTCCACTTTTTCTTGTAATATTCCCTTGGAACGACTAAAATCCCTTATGGCAGCCCGTTCTTCCATGCGCCGGATAACAGGGTTCAAAGCTTCTGTCATAGCAATTCCACAGGGAGTGTCCAGTTTTTGTCCGCGGGCCAGAAATACACCCTGTTGCGTAGGTACCACTGTGGAGATGACATGGTTTACGATAAAACAGGTATATCTGGAGGCTATTTCGTACAATACCTCCACAGAAGTCCTGGATTCGTTATCGTACCAGATTTGCTGAAGATTCGAACTGGTATCTTTTAAAGCTACAAAGTCGTTGTAATACATTTCCCTAAGGTATGGATGCTGTCGGTCATAAGCTTTGCGCACCTCTGCCCGAGCTTTTTTGTCCAGGCCCATGCGGTTGGATACATGTTCCAGGATGGAGGTATTTATCCGTAGCACTAAATTATCAAAGGCGCGCCGGTTGCGCTCAGGATGGGAAAGAATGGCTAGCGCATCCTCTTCGTCAAGCTGGAAGGAAAATGCTGCAGGCAGGAAGGTTATCTGAACCTCGGTAGGTTTGAAGGTGTATTCGCGGGCTTTTCGAGCCGCATTTTTATACACGACAAGCCCCAGCACGGCGAGTGCCAAGATTACTACGATGTTTTTTCCGATGGAGATTGCGCCTGCCGGATTGAACTTCATGCTCATTTGCACTATCTTTGAGGTGCAAAAGTACAAAAAACGCCGGTCATGTGGCATTCCCATCGTACCCTGAACTGTAAAGGTCATTTGCTTTCCCTTCATCGCCCGGTGGTCATGGGTATTCTGAATGTCACACCGGATTCCTTCTATGACGGTGGTCGCCATTTTACACATGAGGCCGCACTTGAACAGGCATTTAAGATGTGGGAAGAGGGGGCATCTATTTTGGATGTGGGGGGAATGTCTTCCAGGCCGGGTGCAGCTATCATTTCATTGGAGGAAGAAATCCGTAGGGTTATTCCGGTAGTACAGTCAATCGCTGAAGCACTGCCGCAAACCATTATCTCTGTGGATACTGTTCAGCCTCAGCTGGCTCGCCTCGCCGTAGAAGCCGGAGCCTCAATGGTCAATGACATTTCTGCAGGAAGTATGTTTCCCGGTATGTACGAAACTGTGGCCGCTCTGGAAGTCCCGTATGTGCTCATGCACATGAAAGGTACTCCACAAACCATGCAACAGGAGGCACAGTACCGGGACGTGGTAGAGGAGGTCCTCGACTTCCTGCTGTCCGAAGTTGGCAAACTACGCGCTTTGGGAATCACAGACATCCTCCTCGACCCAGGGTTTGGGTTTGGAAAAACCATTGCTCATAACTTCCGCTTGCTTCAGCAACTGCATGTGCTCCAGGTTTTGCCATTTCCCGTGTTAGCGGGGATTTCCCGGAAATCTATGATTTACCGGACCCTGAGTGTTGGTCCGGAAGATGCACTTAATGGTGCCTCTGCATTGCATATGGTGGCCTTACAACAGGGCGCCTCTATACTTAGGGTACATGATGTCAAAGAGGCTGTGCAAACCATCGCTTTGTGGGAACAACTGGAAAAGCAAAAGGATAGAACGTGATAGTTCAGGACACCGGCTCGCATAGCGAAGCGGAAATTACGGAAATTACCCTTCGATTTCTCAGAAAGTACTATCGCAACCGCCTGCGCGATGGGGACGTGGAAATCAGCGCGGATGCCCGTGGCAAGGGAGGTATCGTTGCCGATGGATTCCTAACTTATCCGGTTCCCGGAGGTGGGTGGTTTGTAGCCACCTTTGAGTCCACTTCTTTTGCCACCAGGCACGAAGT
>CAYTNI010000528.1:0-2331 GCA_964439115.1 uncultured Saprospiraceae bacterium | reverse complement strand
GCTGCCACCAGCATAAGAAAATCTATCTCGAAACCTCCTTTTATCACCGTTTCTATCGCTTCTTTAGCTGTAAAAAAACCACCAAAGAAATATGCTCCGATGTAGAGTGCCAGGCTTACCCATGAGGGGACAGCTTCTACGAATGACAGGCCAAAACCCAGCCCCAATAGAGCCCCGCAAATCAGGGAGAAGTAGAGTTCGGTATTTTTACCCAAAAGCCCTTCATGAGCGTGGGCATGTTCGGCAGTTTTTTCTTCTGAAACACCTTTACGATCTGTTGTTTTCTGGAGATAGCGGTCTACCGCTACTTCAGTGGCCAGGATAGTAAGCCCTTCTTTCCGCAGGAATTCCCGGATTTGCACTTCGCCTATTTTTGCCGTTTCATATTCCAGGCCAATCATCCCTGATGCAGAAACGGCTGCTTGTAAAATTCCATTGAGATGGTTGAGCGATTGCTCTATTTGCCGTGCGTGTCGGGTATGGCGTATGCCCTCTACCTCAATCAGCTTATGCCCGTATTTTTCAATTATGTCAGCACCTGTTTGCTCGGCCAATGCCCGAACATGTTGTAGAGAAATCACATCAGGGTCATAATGAAAACATAGCTGCGGTACACCACTATCAGGTTTATCGACTATATGTACTTCCTCAAGGCCTTTTTCATTTTGAAGTCGGCTGATCAGCCGCTTCACACATTGGTCTTTTTCGTCTGCCACTTCGGGCAGTATTAAGGGTATATCAATCTGTATTTTTTTCATTGTATCTGCATTTTAAAATGAACTCCAAAGCATTTGCAGCCCGGAAATAACGAGCAAGACTTCCACAATAAGTAGGAAGTGTTCCCGCCTTATTCGTGTGATAACCTGCTTACCTGTCCAGCTCCCTGCTATCATCGCCATGCCTAAAATAGCCCCCCGGATAAAGCCATCCAGATTGATGAGGCTATACTTATTGTAAATCACCGTTTTGGTAAGGTGGGTCACCACAGCGGTGAATGCTTCACTGGCCACATACGCCCCCGCTGGCAACTGAAAGCTGAAAAAGAATGTGGCAGCTACAGGGCCGCCCACGCCTGTAATACCGGAGAGGAATCCGCTTAAAGCTCCACCAAGTCCCAGTAATCTGAGCGGTATGGGCGGAAGATCTTTTTTGATCCTCCGCCAAAGCACAAGTCCGATCAGCAGGACTCCAACTATTCTTGAGATGTGTACTGCCGGCATGATGCTCATTACATAACTACCCAACCATGCTGCCGGTATGGCTCCTAAGATGAAAACGCCTACGGCCTTCCATTGAATCTCTCCCCAGCCAAAACCTGCCCTGGAAAGATTCCCAAATATTTGAGCTACGGTAAGTACAGGTATGGCGGCCTTAATGCCTATGAAATAGGTCAGCACCGGAAGCAAAATGAGTGACCCTCCAAATCCTGCAATACCGGAAATGGTGGAGGCAATAAGACTAACGATGATGAGGATTAACCATTCCATAGTTATTACCTTACTTAATGCCCATGTCCTCCGCCTTCTTCTTCGGTGTTTTTGGCTTTCGCCAAAAGTGTGAAAGCACCTTTGGTTACCAATTTCAGGCTGTTGATATCCAATGAACTATCTGCCGGACTGATTTGTGTATAACCGTCCTCCGTATATCCTTTTTGTACTTCTACCATTTCAAAGTCATGCACCTGTTGGCCGTTCTCTGACTTTTCGCCTGAATAGGCAAAGACGTAATGCTTGCCGCCAAATCTCACGATGGACTCTTCCGGTGCCGTCCAGGTTTCATTGCTGTCGGTCTCGACCTTAGCTGCCACATACATGCCCGGTTTTAGATCCTCATACATCTGCTTCAGGTGGCCGTGTACGGTAACAGAGCGGTCTTCTCTGACCCCACTGCCTATCAGGAATACTTCGGCCTCACGCCACTCATCGGGTGAATTTGCCAGGGCAAAGCGGATGCGCTGACCTTCCTTGACCCGTGGAACATCGTTCTCATAAACGGTGAGTTCCACATGCAGGTCTTCCGAGTTGGTTATGTCCATGATGACGTCCTGTGGGTTGATGTATTTGCCCACGTTGGTGTACACCTCACGAACAGCGCCTGTTACCGGTGAATAAATGTTGACGGACGCAGAAACGTTACCCTCTTTGATCTTGGGGATGCTGAAACCGATTAATTTCAGCCTTTCCTCCATGCTTTTAATACGGGCTTCATTGGCAAGGTAGTCGCTTTTTGCCTGTTGAAAGGCTTTGCCGGAGGCCACCTTTTCATCAAACAACTGAGGAATCAAATTAAAAAATTAAATTTGCAATACCCTTGCACATTAATTTTTTGTAC
>CAYTNI010000527.1:0-2331 GCA_964439115.1 uncultured Saprospiraceae bacterium | reverse complement strand
CGGACTTTCAGGGGAGGTGGTTTTGCCGGAGGAAAAGGATGAAAATGGTCTTCTTCAGCCCATCCGGCAACTGGTGCGCACGCCCATGATGGTGGGTTTTAAAGCCGGCTGGTATGAATTTGTGATGGTCACGGTACACCTGATCTACGGAGAGGCCAAGGCAGATGCTCCCGAACGGGTGCGGGAGGCGGAATTGCTGTCCGATTTCCTGGCTAAGAGGGCAGATGACCCCACCGCCTGGTCCAAAAATATGGTGCTGCTGGGGGACTTCAATATTTTCCGCCCGGATAACCTTACCTTCGAAAAGATTGCCGCTAATTTCTATATTCCGGAGGCCCTGCAAAAACTACCCTCCAATGTGCCACAGGACAAACATTACGACCAGATCGCTTTCCGATCGCCCTTTGTCAAGGAGTTTAGGGAAAAAATTGAGTCCGGTGAACTGACCGTCCACGCAGGAGTCTTTAATTGCTTCAACTACGTGTACCGCGAAAGCGATGAGCGGATCAAAGCCTACCAAACCGAGATGGGAGAGGCTTATCTGAACAAGTCGAATGGCAATCCCCGCACCGAAGCCGAACGCTCGGCTTACTACAAAACTTACTGGCGTACCCACCAAATTTCTGACCACCTGCCCATGTGGATCGAAATACCGATCAACAGAAGTACAGCGTATTTGCAAGAATTGCTAAAATGACCACCTTTATTAATTGAATTTTAATTTTTAAGGGTTTTTTAAGTTAAAATTGGCAAAAACTTGATTTTCTTGTTGTACTTCTGTATCTTAGTTTGAGATTTAAACTAACCTTTAACCTCAAAACGCAATAAGATATGCCAAGTTTTGAAATCAAGCGCTACAGAGTGAGCCGGGAGGAAAGTTCCTCACCGTATGCTTACATCGTTTTGACCGGTGATACCTGGTTCAAAGCAAAAATTAATTTCGGCAAGCAGCCTGCGCCGGTTCGGCCTGCACAGTCAGTAGATGACCGTGGCTTTATAGAGTTTTCTATGGATTACAAGGAGTTGGAGCAAGTAGAGCGAAAGCTGAAAAGCGAAAGCGGACTGAACTTGCGCTGGGGCTCCGGTGCCGGTAAGCCTTTTGAACTGAGCCGTTAAGGCCAACACATTTGTCAGGCAGCGACTAACCATCACCCCCTTCTTCTCATCTTCCGGTTTTACCGGATAGGTTCCCTATGCTACCCTCGATTGACCCACACTGCCTGAAAACACGCAAATAATTGCGCAACAATAATTCCGATTTGTGACCGACTTTCATCGCTATTTTTGTAGTTTGGTGATTGTATATTATTTGATCAAAAAGATAATTCGGGAATTCATGAATCGCGCATGGTTATTTTTATTGTTGTTGATCCTGACTGCTGCTTGCCAGCAGACCGAAAAGGCAGATATTATTTTTACCAATGGAAAAATTTATACGGTTGATGCCGACCAACCCTGGGTGGAAGCGCTTGCCGTGAAGGGCGAACGCATTGTTGCGATAGGTGCAGCAGATGCGGTAAGCAAGTGGCAGGGCGAGGAGACCGAGGTGGTGGACCTGGAGGGTGCGTTTGCCATGCCCGGATTTATTGAGGGGCACGGTCACTTTTTGGGTCTGGGGGAGAGTTTGATGAACCTCAATTTCCTGAGATCCCGCAGCTGGCAAGAGATTCTCGATGCCGTGGCTGCTGAGGTACAGCAAAAAAAACCGGGTGAGTGGATTACCGGTCGGGGCTGGCACCAGGAAAAATGGCAGGAAATTGTGGAAAATACCGTTCTGGGTTATCCTTATCATTACGAGTTGAGCGCAGTGTCTCCGGAAAATCCCGTTGTACTGCGGCATGCCAGCGGACATGGTTCTTTTGCGAATGCCAAGGCCATGGAAATCGCCGGGATATCACGGGAAACCCCCAATCCTGCGGGCGGTGAAATTGTACGGGATTCCCGGGGTGAGGTGATTGGTATGTTTGAAGAGACCGCCCAGCGATTGATTACGCGCGCTTATAGCGAGTACCTGGATTCGCTTTCCGAGGACGAGAAGGAGGAACGCTGGATGAAGGCAGTGACGCTCGCAGAACAGGAGTGCCTGAAAAATGGAATTACGTCTTTTCAGGATGCCGGTACGGCTCTGGAAGATATCCTGAAGTTGCGGGATCTGGCAGAAAAACAAGAATTGGATGTCCGGCTTTGGGCGATGATTCGCAATTCGAGCGAGTTTTTGCAGGACAAGTTGGATGATTTCCCGATCATCAACGCCGGCAATCATTATTTTACTTCCCGCGCGATGAAGGTGTCCATAGATGGCGCTCTGGGTCCTTTCGGGGCCTGGTTGCT
>CAYTNI010000526.1:0-2331 GCA_964439115.1 uncultured Saprospiraceae bacterium | reverse complement strand
CCTTCACCATTTTCATCAGCAAACCGGTCGAGGTGTGCCTTCACCACCTCGGGAAGATAAAGAAACCTGGACGCCAGTCCTTTGGCAAGGTCCTCCATAGTGGAAAGATCGTCCTTCTGGTAGGCCGACCACAGGTTCGACAACTGGTCAGTTTCGCCCTTGGTTAGCTTTATTCGAGATGCATAAGCTGCCCGCAAACCCGCTTCATCCATCCCCCCAAAGCCATACTCCAGACTGGCCGTAGGTAAGATCAACCGGTAATCCTCTACCTCTGTATAGGATTTGATCCAGTGGATCACCGCCCAGAGGTTCACCTGGCAAAAAAGGTCGCGCTCGAACCATAGATTAACAACCGAATCGCGCGGAAGCTCTCGCAGCTTCCATAGCTCGGCCTCGCTCTTTTCCCGGTAGTCCGCTGCTTCCACTCCGAAGGCTTCTGAGATGAACCGGCATCTTTCCTCAAAAAAAGTATTCCAATCGGCTGCCTCAACCGGCCCGGTTACCAGACATTCTCTGGCAATTATTTTTTCTCCGGAAAAGATATCTGGAAACCGATCTCCCAAAGCATCCCCGTTTAATACGTGTACTTCCATTTTCCCGGTTATTTTTACCGACAAAGGTAACTCGCACAAAGACAAGTCGCCTTTTTTATGACAAAAGCCATGCTCTATTGGATAAAACTGATCGGCATCAACCTTCTGGTGCTGGTACTCCTGCTTTTCCTGGTCGATAAACTACTCTATGTGGCCGGCGGGAAAGCCGCATTTCAGCGATCTACCGCATTACCCCCCAACCTCAACGACTCCATTCTGACCGTTGAATACCAAACTTCCTTCTTAACCAATGCCCAGGGGATTAGGAATGTAGCAGTGGGACCAAAGTCTTCCGGGAAAAAACGGATACTGGTAGTGGGCGATTCCTACGTGTTCGGGCTGGGCGTAGAACCTGCCCAAACCTTTATCGCACACCTCAACCGGCAATTCCCTGATCTCGAGTTCATCAACGCCGGTCTGCCCGCCACCGGCCCCATGCAGCAACAATACCTGTTCTACCAACTGGCCCGCGATTACCAGGCCGATGGGCTCCTATACTGCAGCTTCACTAATGATATTTCCGATACGCCTCCCCTGGAAAAAGGCTGGAAGAAGCTCTCTTTGCAAAATGTGATCCGTTATGCCTTCTCCACCCTGCACTACTACTTTTCGCTCCGCTTCCGGAGAGATATCACCGATTCCTTCCTTTTCTACGACTACCGTCAACGCCGCATCGATTACCTCGCTATGTTTCTGAGCAAGGCTCCCGATACTGCAGCCGTTAACCGCTTTTACCGGGTCGTTCCCGACAGTCTGCTCCAATTGGCCCGTTACAGCGGGGTGGCCAGCTTCCAGCTCACAGCCGGCGTACTCGCGCCCGACCACCTGACGGATAATCTCGACCTGCCGACTGAACGCAGCCGGGCACAGTGGACAAATGCCAAAGGCGTACTGGAGGATATACTTCGGTTTTGCCGAACCCAAAAGATGGAAATTGCCGCCTGCTATTTTCCGTTCCCGGTACAATACGATCTCTTCTGGAACAACGACACCCCGCATAGCGCCTATTGGAACCAAACCGGAATGCACATTCGTCGCGAATGGTTGAGCGATACCACCGTTCTGCAAAAGGAATTGGCGAGTTTTTGGGAAAACCAATCGGTTCCTTTTTTCGACCTGACGGAGAACCTGCGGGGGCATCCGCCGGGCGCCTTTTGTTATTCCCTCGATAATCACTGGAACGTTCAGGGACATCAAAAAGTCGGTATCGTTATGGAGCAATGGATCCGCAATAATCGGATCTTCGACTGACACACCGGATAGCATTAGTCATCCAGTTCCTGACCGAATTGCAGGAGATACCCATTGATGTCATAGATAGCAAACTCGCGCATGCCGTGCTCAAAGTCTTCAATAGGGTAGGCCACCTCCACCTGATCGTTCCATTTTTCCCACAATCGATCCACCTGGTCGGTATAAAAATAAAAGGAGCCTGTAAAAGCAGGAGCCTGAAAGGGCAGGTGCTCAAAAGCATCAGTTCAACCTTTCCCATCTGCAGGGAAGCCCACCCCCAGTCGGGTCGGTGAGCCGTACATTCAAAGCCTAGTATCTCCGTATAGAATTCCACCGTTTCCTCCAATTGGATGGTGTATAGCATCGGGACTAACTGCTTTATCATCTGAATTTTTTCTTCAAAATAGGGATCTTTTAGTGATTTGCCCCCCTGGTAATAGAAGATTTTTGTGCCCCCCTCCTCTGGAAAATGAGATTTTCCGCGGAGGGGGCGTGGATTGGCTAT
>CAYTNI010000525.1:982-2332 GCA_964439115.1 uncultured Saprospiraceae bacterium | reverse complement strand
ACTTCGAAATCGAATTCCCAACCTTTAGATAAAATCGGTTTTGATTTTTACACTTAATACTTACGAGTATGGCCAACACCGAGCGAAAAATGATTATGCTGCGTCGCGTTTCTTTCGGAGATATGGAAAAAAGTTGTGGATTGTTGAAAGCATAAGCATAGCGGCGTAACCTTCTGATGAACACCAATTCATCGGTCACTACGACCAAAGAAGGAGACACCGCTATGTTATCTATTGTTAATCCATCCGTTTCAGAAGTCCAAGACCTAACCACTAATTTAGATGAGATTGCCCGCCTGGGAGCCCAGCGAATGCTGGCAGAGGCCTTGCAGCTAGAGGTTGCCGACTATCTCAACGCGCATTCCGATCAGCGTGATGAGGCCGGCAAGGCACTCGTAGTTCGCAATGGGAGGGCGAAGAAGAGGAAGGTAACCCTAGGATCTGGCGGTGTTGAGATCGAGGCGCCTCGGATCAATGACCGACGCGAAGGCCACCAGTTCACCTCCAAAATATTACCGCCCTATATGCGTAAGTCGGCGAACGTTGAAGCCCTGCTTCCAATCCTCTATCTGAAGGGATTGTCGACCTGTGATTTTAAGACGGCATTGACCAGCATTCTCGGCGAAGGCGTCAGCGGGTTATCACCAGCATCGATCGTCAATCTAAAAAAATCCTGGGAGACCGAGTTCGATGACTGGAAGAAACGGTTAATTACTAACACCTATGTTTATGTGTGGGCAGATGGGGTTAACGTCAAAGTTCGGCTTGGCGAGGACAAGAAGCTGTGTTTATTGGTGCTGATTGGCGTTACAAAAGAAGGGAAAAAAGAACTTATAACCGTTGAGCCTGGGTACCGCGAATCCGAGGAGTCGTGGTCGATTCTCCTGCGTGATCTAAAGTCTCGAGGACTAAAAGCTCCCATGTTAGCTGTAGGCGACGGCGCTCTTGGCTTTTGGAATGCTGTCAGAAACGTTTTCCCTAGCACAAAAGAACAACGGTGCTGGGTGCACAAGATTGCCAATGTGCTAGACAAGCTTCCTAAACGACTTCAGGCGAAAGCGAAAGAGCTCCTGCATGACATAATGTACGCTGATACTATCTCAGACGCGGTCGATCTTCGGAAAACATTTGAACTGGCTTTCGAGCTTAAGCATGAGAAAGCAGTCGACTGCCTCACGAAGGATTGGGAGGAGCTCACCGCTTTTTTTAAGTTTCCCGCTCTTCATTGGTCCCATATCCGAACGACAAATCCGATTGAGTCGACATTTGCGACGGTCAAACTTCGCACCAAAGTAACCAAGGGTGCGGGCAGTGCAAAGGCGGCATGTTCAATGGCATTCAAGTTGATGC
>CAYTNI010000525.1:0-972 GCA_964439115.1 uncultured Saprospiraceae bacterium | reverse complement strand
GGCTGAAAAACGCTGGAACCGCATCCGTGGCGCTGAAGAAATCGGGAACCTAATATCAGGTGTTGAATACAGAGATGGAATTGTGGTAACTGAAAATTCTCATCGGGAGGCTGCCCAAGGCTAGGTTAGCAATCCACAACTTTCTAAAATATCTCAGGCTAGGTTAGCAATCCACAACTTTCTAAAATATCTCTGCTGATTGAGCATGGCTATGAAATACCATTTTTCGTACATAGTGCCATGCCTAATGCGAATCAAGTCTTTGAAGAGCTTGGGCTGCCGATTGATGCTTCCATTCCAAAATGTGATCAAATTGCTATTAACGAAAAGCTAGCAAGAGTGTTGTTTCCATCGAGGGTTGGAATCGGTCGCTAATTTTTTTTAGCTAAACCCGTGGATGCGAGGATGCCACATTTTTTTTTGACAAACCAAGGCGCTTTCGGTGATAAAAAAAGGCGCGTCGGCTTTTTCCGGTCTGCCGTTGGTACTCTTCAAACTGTTGCTCAATCATCATGCCTGACTGATCAAGGTTGCGCACAATCATGGGATCTGAAATCTCTCGGGTGGCTTTTTCGCTACTATCCAGGGGCAGAGGAAGCGCGTTCTCAATAAGACTATGCCAGCCTTCTGGATCGCTTTTCGCAAATTCAATGCCCATCTCCAGTGTTCTCAGGCTTATAGGGCATTGTCCCTTGTGGTTACTTGAATAACTCTTTGCTCGCTCACCAAGAAATTTTGCAACTATCGTTGCTGTTTCATTGTCA
Organism: uncultured Saprospiraceae bacterium; assembly: GCA_964439115.1. GTDB lineage: Bacteria > Bacteroidota > Bacteroidia > Chitinophagales > Saprospiraceae > UBA2329. Next base: position 208 of record CAYTNI010000525.1, on the reverse strand, counting down.
TCAAAAAGGAGCGCTTCCCGCGCATTTTCGCCACGCGCCAGTTCATCCGCGACGGCAGCGAATACTTCGGGCCCTTTCCCAGCGTCAAGGTGATGCACACGGTGCTCGACCTGTGCCGAAAACTCTACCCCATTCGCACGTGCGCCTTGGCCCTGACCGAGGAAAACATCGCCAACATGTCGCGATCGCTGGTGCGCGATTACGTCAA
>CAYTNI010000524.1:0-2339 GCA_964439115.1 uncultured Saprospiraceae bacterium | reverse complement strand
TTTCCCACCGGCGGAAACACCAAAAGGCGTTGGAGTTCATCCGCACCGGGGATTTGAAACGGTTACCATTGCCTACAAGGGTCGGATTGCTCATGCCGATAGTGCAGGCAACAGTGGTGTCATCGCCGAGGGTGATGTACAATGGATGACGGCAGCGTCAGGGATTTTGCACAAGGAATACCACGAGGAGCAGTTTAGTGCCGAAGGGGGCGAATTTCAAATGGTTCAACTTTGGGTCAATCTTCCTGCAAAGGATAAAATGACCACCCCCGGATACCAGGCTATCACCCGGGAGCTGATGTCCCGCGTTTCGCTACCGGAAGCAAGTGGCGAAATTGAAATTATTGCAGGCCATTATGGCGGGCAACGCGGGCCGGCTTCAACCTTCACACCGGTACATCTTTACAATGTCAGACTCAGAACGGGCGGGATTGCAGAATTTGCGTTTCCAGCACACTATAATACCGGCTTGTTGGTACTGGAGGGAGCTGTTCGAATAAATGAAGAGGAGAAGGTACCCACAGACCACTTCGCTTTGTTCATGAACGATGGTGATCATTTTATAGTCAAAGGTATGGATGATGCCTTGTTTTTGATACTCAGCGGAGCTCCAATCGAAGAGCCGATTGCAGCCCATGGGCCATTTGTCATGAATACCCGCGAAGAGATTCTTCAGGCCTTCCAGGATTTCCACAGTGGCAAATTTGGAGCATTGGCTGAATAATCCGCCCGAGGCATTACATTGAAAAAACAAATTTTACATTTGTTCTTCAATTGTCTATTCATGCGTACGCCATTCCACCCATTTCCTGAAATTCATACGCCCAGACTGAGGCTGCGAAAAATTGAACTTACGGACGTTGAGGCTACTTTTTCCATGCGCAGCGATCCGATAACCATGCGATTTTTGCCAAGGCCTCTACATACCAAATTAGAAGAATCCGAGGAACTTCTTACCCTGCTATTGGCAAATTTGGATGCGGAAACCGGCATATCCTGGGCTATTTGCCTAAAAGATGATCCTGCGCTTATCGGCAATATCGGCCTTTGGCAGCTGGATAAACCGAATCATCGCGCTGAAATCGGTTACATGCTCCATAGCAGTTTTACAGGAAACGGGTATGTCACAGAAGCACTTGAAGCTGTTGAACTATTTGGATTCCGCCAGATGGATGTACATGCTATAGAGGGCCACGTATCGCCTGAAAATCCAGCTTCGGTGGCAGTGCTCCAGCGACGAGGCTTTGTACAGGAGGCTCATTTTCGTCAAAACCAATTCTATGAAGGGCGGTATTCAGACACCCTGGTATTTGTCAAGTTGAATCCCTGGCATGAAGGTATTACTGCAACCTGAGTTGCGCGTCTTCCTGGTAAATCACCTCCAGCAAGGTTTGTCCTACGGCTCTCAGGGTTCTGGCATCAATGATGTCCATATCATCCTCATGCGTATGCCAATATTCGCCAAATCCAGTTCTGGAGTTCTCCGGCCTGTTGATGATGTCAATCATGGGTATTCTGGCGATGGTATTGACGAAGTAGTGGTCGTCAATAATGGCGCCTACCTGTTCGTTCACGAAATAGTTGCCATAGCCCAGATTTTGGGCAGTTTGCCACACTTTTTTAACCACTTGGGGGGCGAAAGTCATGGAAATTTCTTCCCAGCAAAAACGCGCGCCCTTCGAACCCACCATATCCAATAGGATACCGTATTTGTAGGATGAGGGACTCGCATGTGGATTACGGGACCAATGCTGCGCCCCCAGTCCCCAGGAGTTGGTATTATCTCCGTTACTTTCACCGTAATCTTCTGCATCGAAAAGCACGATATCCACACCTATATTTTCCAGAGGTTGAGCCTGCAACTGGCGAGCGATTTCAAGCAGAACCCCTACCCCACTTGCGCCATCATCAGCTCCCGGCGGAGGATCCTGTGTACGCTCCGAATTTAGCGGAGAATCGGCAAAGGGCCGCGTATCCCAATGCGCTGCCAGCAGAATTCGGCGGGCTGCATTTGGATTGAAGCTGGCGATTACATTGGTCGCATTGAGGGTAACTCCTGTATAGGCAACAGGCTTGAATGTCTGTTCTGATACTGCCGCCTCGTAGGCATTGAACCGTTCCACCAACCAATTTTTGCAATTGACATGGGGCCCCGTATTGGGTACGCGCGGACCGAAGGCAACCTGGCTTTCTACAAAGGCGTATGCGGAGTCCCGATCAAATTTGGGTACGATAATCGCAGCGGAAGGCAATTTTTTATCCACAGGCTTGTCGGATTTACAGGCAAAGAACAGAAAATGAGATGCTAAAAGCAGGATTGCTGCCGACAATAAGCGGAT
>CAYTNI010000523.1:0-2340 GCA_964439115.1 uncultured Saprospiraceae bacterium | reverse complement strand
ATGATTGCTCGCGCACGCGCGCTTGGGTTGAAGGTGATGGTGGGATGCATGACGGAGTCTTCGGTAGGTATTGCCGCCATAGGCCAACTCCTTCCCATGCTCGATTATGTGGATATGGATGGCGCCTTACTCATTACCAATGACCCCGCGACGGGCGTATGCATTGATTACGGCCAGGTACATTTACCAGATGCTCCCGGTACAGGAGCACGACTCAAAGTGCAGGATACAGTGGGAAGTGACTCATAAACTCCCGGATTTCCCCGCGCTGCCCGGCGAGGTATTCCTCATCCGAAGCGTGAGCGATTGCGGCATCAATCCATTCTACCACCTTCAGTGCGTCATCGGTTTTGAAACCTCGGGAAGTGATGGCAGCCGTGCCGATGCGAATGCCGGAGGTAACCATGGGCTTTTCAGTATCAAATGGCACCATGTTCTTATTGACTGTGATACCTGCCTTGCCAAGGGCTTCTTCTGCCGCCTTGCCGGTGATGCCTTTACTTCGCAAATCAATGAGCATCAGATGGTTGTTGGTTCCCCCTGAAATAATATGATAACCTTTTTGCAAAAAAGCGCCAGCCATGACGGAAGCATTCTGCATACCCTGGCTGGAGTACGCTCTGAATCCAGGTTGAAGTGCCTCATAAAAAGCGGTTGCTTTGGCCGCAATCACATGTTCGAGAGGGCCGCCTTGCATACCTGGAAAAACAGCACTGTCTAAGATGGCAGACATTTTCACGGCCACTCCTTTGGCCGTTACGCGCCCGAAAGGATTGTCAAAGTTATGCCCCATGAGAATAATTCCGCCACGTGGCCCGCGGAGCGTTTTGTGGGTAGTGGAAGTGATTAGATGACAATGCGGCAGAGGATCGTTGAGCAATTTGGATGCAATAAGCCCGGCGGGGTGAGCTATGTCCGCGAGTAACAAAGCCCCGACGCGGTCTGCGATGGCGCGGAACCGGGGATAGTCCCAATCTCGGGAATAAGCCGAAGCGCCGCAAATAATGAGTTTAGGTTTTGTTTCCAGTGCGATGGCCTCTACCTTGTCCATATCAATCAGACCGGTATCCTCTTCCACGCCATAAAAGTGGGCTTTAAAGGTCTTCCCGGAATAGTTTACCGGCGATCCATGAGTGAGGTGCCCCCCATGTGCCAGATTAAACCCGAGGATTGAATCTCCGGGCTGAAGCAGTGCCAAAAACACCGCTGCGTTAGCCTGCGATCCGGAATGCGGCTGCACATTGGCATATTCTGCTCCGAAGAGCGCTTTGACCCGATCAATAGCGAGTTGTTCTACCTGATCCACTACCTCACAACCACCGTAATATCGGCGCCCGGGGTAACCCTCAGCGTATTTGTTGGTAAGGCAGGAGCCTGAAGCCTGAATGACTGCCTGGCTGGTAAAATTTTCAGAAGCGATTAGTTCAATACCGCTGCGCTGGCGGTCCAGTTCCTGCTGAATCAAGTTAAACAGTACTACATCTTTTTCCATGTCGAGCAATTAATTTCCGAAGGAAGTTATCCCGTAAATTTTGTGGCAAAGGTACAATAAATGAACAAAGAAAAGCCTTATTTTGTACCGTGACCTGGCCACGAAGATGATTATGAGGAATTACCATTGCCCGTTTAAAATACTACTTTTATCCATTGTGCTGAGTCCGTTGAACAAATTGGACGCGCACGCTGACCGACTGCGCTGCAGTTGGAGAGCTGACCCATCCACTACGATGGTAATTGGCTGGGATCAGGTCACCGGTGAAAATCCAATTGTGTATTACGATATAATGGATCATGGCCGGAATATTAACGCCTATAAATTCTCCCGGCGGCCAGATCGGGTTGTTGCAGCCAAGGGTATGAATAACCACTTTGCAAGGCTGTCAGGATTGAAACCCTTCACTACCTATTATTTTATCATCAAGGATAGCGAGGGGGTCAGCAAGAGGTTTACCTTTCGTACTGCCCCGGACAACCCCGGGCAAAGGCTCTCCATTATCGCCGGTGGGGATTCGAGAAATCACCGGGAAGCAAGACTAAGTGCCAATTTGCTCGTAGCTAAATTGCAGCCCCATTTTGTGCTTTTCAACGGCGATATGACCTCACACGACACTTCCTCTGAATGGCTGGACTGGTTGGACGACTGGCAACGCACCATTGGTTCCGATGGTTGGATTACTCCGGTAATTGTAGCGCGAGGCAACCATGAAGCAGAAAATAAAACATTGTATGATCTCTTCGACTTACCCCACCCGGGTAATTTCTATGCGTTTACCGTTGGTGGGAACCTCCTTCGGATATATACGCTGAACACTATGATTCCGGTCTCAGGAGATCAAAAAA
>CAYTNI010000522.1:0-2345 GCA_964439115.1 uncultured Saprospiraceae bacterium | reverse complement strand
GGCAAAAGCCAACCGCTCAGAAAATCTCCTTCCATAGCCCTACCCTTGTTGTATGCGGGATTTACCTTTTTGGGGATCTACCAATTTTTCAAAAACAGTCCCCAGGATGCCATGAGTTCGCTCGGTATTGCCCTGGCTTTTGACCCTTTTGATCCGGGAGTGAGCTGGAAGCAGCGGCCGATTTGGCAGAAAGGTTGGTTGATTTTGCACCTGACCGTAGTATTGTTGTTACTGGCAGGTCTATTCACAGACGCTGCATTCATGCGGGATATCGAAGCGGGATTCAACGATGGCTTTGGTGGAAAATAAGTGGGAGGCCTTAACGGTCATGGAAAATCACCGGGGTATGCTCATCAAACTGATCCGGGCATTTCCACTCAAGGATCTGGAGGAGGGTGACGCCTGGCAGGAGATCTACTATCAGGTACAGCAGGCACTGCCCTCCTTTCAGGAAAAATCAGCCATTGGCACCTGGTTGTACCGGGTGGCGCTCAATACCCTTTTACATTTTCGCAGAAAAGAGCGGCAGATAATGCCCTTGCGGGAAAATGAAAACCCGGAACCGGGTCAGGAGCCTGCCTATGCAGAGGCCTTACTGCTGCAAGCTGCACTGATGAGTCTGGGCGAGTTTGAACGCGGACTGATCATCATGTATCTGGAGGGATTTTCCCAGAAAGAAATAGCCGAAACCTTTGGGATTAGCCCCGGACATGTAGGTGTTCAGGTACATCGGATAAAAAAACAACTGCAATTATGGATAGAGACCCATTGATGGACTGGTGGGCCAGTCTTCCCACAGGTGACTTCCAGCCTACCCATCAGCGCAAAAATACGGTTCAGCTCAAGGATATTGTCCACAAAAGCCGGTTCAACCTGAACGCGGGACTTGCCTGGACAGGGGTATCGTCCCTGGCCTATCTGCTATTGGCAATATTTATCGAAGAGCACCTCATTCGGGCAGGTTTGTTTGGAATGGTTGTCATGAATATCATTATCGCCAGACCCATACCCATGCTACTGCGGCAAATCCGCCGCATCAACATCAGCGATCCCATCCTGCCCCATATCCGGCAGATCGTGGAAGCCATGGAAGCCTGGTGGCGTTTCCAACAGCGCATCGTATGGTTGTTTTTCCCCGCAGCCACCCTGTTTGGGGGATTTGTGGGTGCCTGGATGGAGGCCGGTGACGAGGCCTACCGGCTGTTCCGCAATCCCGGATTTTTAGGATTTTTCCTGCCCCTGGTAGCCCTGCTGAGCTGGCTGTCTTACAAGGCCACCCAATGGATGCAGAAAATGAGTTATGGCAAAGATATCCGCGCCTGGGAGGCTTTTCTCGAACAGCCCTCATCCGACACCCCGGAGCAATAATTCATTCCAGCCACTTATATTTGCGCGCTGGGGTTGGAGATTTCACAATAGCCAATAGTTCTTGAAAGGGTGATTGGATTTTGGCCATTGGCCGTTGGCGAAAAAAGCCCAAATCTGTGAAAATCAGTTGAAATTAGTGAAATCTGTGGACACACACGCAAAAAGCGCCCAATTTTCCTTTGCCCTTTGCATTTACATCCGGTTTGGGTATTCATAAGGACCGTTAGTTCTTCACATACCACCGCAGGAACCCCTTCCGGTTCGCAAGTTTTTTTTACATTTACAAAAAAGCTTGTCCATGAAAATCCAACTCAAAAACACCCTGTTGTTGCTGTTGTGGCTCAGCCAGTCGGCCGTATTTGCCCAAAACGATTATTTTTTCCCGAAGGGGGTCACCTTCAATCCAGCTATTCCAAGTCCGGAACAGTTTTTAGGGTATCCTGTCGGTGACTTTCATACCCGGATAGATCGCATGGCCGCCTACATGGAAGCACTGGCAGCCGCATCGGATCGCGCTCATTTTGAGGTCATTGGTTATACCAACGAGATGAGACCACAGGTGGTACTTACCATCACAGATCCGGGTAATTATGAAAGATTGGAAGAAATACGGCAGGAACACCTGAAATTTACCCGCCCCGAGACGCCCACACCCAATGCCGCTACCGAACCCGTAGTGGTGCTCCTCGGCTACAATGTACACGGCAATGAACCCTCCAGTACAGAGGCGGCTATGCTTACCGCTTATTATCTGGTAGCCGCCGAGACACCGGAAGTGCGCAACTACCTCCAACAGGCTGTTATTTTTGTGGATCCGGCCTTCAATCCCGACGGGCGCGATCGCCACAGTCATTGGGCCAATATGCACAAGGCCCGGCAACTGGTAGCCGATACCTACGATCGGGAGCACAATGAGGTTTGGCCGGGCGGAAGAACCAATCATTACTGGTTTGACCTCAACCGCGACTGGCTGCCCC
>CAYTNI010000521.1:0-2350 GCA_964439115.1 uncultured Saprospiraceae bacterium | reverse complement strand
CACTTGAAGAATACGTGATAGTATTTGCATGTCGCTGAAAGTTTTTTGACCTACCCCATTGCAAAGGGTATTATCCCGATAGAAATAAGCCTGGTTATAAATTAATTTTCATCTCCCCAATGTGCCTGAATAACCTATGACTCGATGTGCGCGCGCAGTTAGGTTGGTCTCATTTGCCTGATTTCACCATTTTCATCCAACCATCCACCGGTTTTTCCCAGGATGATTAGAAATATCTACCTCAATTGGTATAGATGTTTTTCGTGTCAGACAATTCAATCCCCACCCTGAAACCGCTCATTAGGAATCTTCCGCTCATTCATTCACGGAACCAAAAGTATTTATACTACCCTTTGTGAGTAGGTTTCGGCTTGTGCCAAGTTTTTGGTCCTGTGCCAGATTATTGAAATTTTTCATCAGGCAACCCTTTTGAAGATTCTTACACATTCATACAGCAGGTATCCCGGCATTGGTTCACTTGAATATCTTTGTACTTTTAAATGTCACTATTGAGTGCTTTAAAAGCGTTGCTCTAGCATTGCACCCTCCTTTTTCTCATCCATAATCCGAGTTCGTCATGCGGTTGATAAGTAGCATCTTTGTAAAAATATTAGCGAGTGCAGCACTACACGCGCAACGGATTTCAGTTTCCGATCTCAAAGCTGTGAATAGTCAGGTCTTTCAACACCTGAATTCCAATGAGCTTGTCAAGGCAGACTCTGTGGCTTATCTTTTTCTCGAAAAAGTTCAAAAGTCAGATTCGCCTTCAGATTCGGTCTGGGCCGATACGTATTTTTTGTTAGGCACTTTAGAGTATTACAAGGCCCGGTACAGGGTTTCGGTCAGTTTTTTTGAAAAGGTGCTGCGCATCTCCTTAATAAAGAACACGCCTTCCCTGAAACTACAAATACTCAACAACATTGGATCCAGTCAAATATACATTGGAAAACTTCCAGAGGCGCTGATTTCCTTTCGCGAAGCCATGAAAATCAGCGAGCAATTGAATGACTGGCAATCCATCATGGGGCTATGGATGAACCTGGCAGATGTAGAGTTTGAACTTGGCCACTACAAAGAAGCCATCGCCCTGGCGCACAAGGCACTGAAAGCACTCGAATCCCCTAAGGACAATCACTCCTGCCACCTGAATCTTGGCAAATACTATACCTACGACAATCAATTGGACAAGGGGTACTACCATACCCAAACCGCCCTTCGCGGGTTTACCGACCTGAACGACAACTACTACGTCGTGGCCGCTCTTGTCAATATGGCCATCATTGAACAAAAGCAAAATAAGTTCCAGGCATCTGCCAAAACCATGCAAAAGGCCAGGGACATGGCCGAGGCTAATAAGTTCGATAAATTCATCGTCCCCGCGCTGATTCACCAGAGCCAAAATGTCATCCTTTCCGGCAAAAACCTTCCCAAGGCTAGGGAATATGCCCTGGAAGCCATCCGACTCACCCGTATTTCCGGAAGGAGAGAGCATTTGGAAGAGGCTACTCTCGCGCTTGCCAAATACCATGCCGCGGTCGGGGACATGAAGACTTTCTCCACCTCCATGGATGAGTACAATACCATCAAAAAGGAAACCATCAGACTCAATGCCAACGCCGCAGCCGAAGAATTCAAAGCCATCTACGAACAGGAACGGCTATCCGCTGAAATCAAAGCACTCCGGCAGAATATCCGGTTCAAAAACCAGCAGCTCCTCTTCGCCCTTTTGAGTTTGCTGACCCTCACTCTGACCGGCAGTATTATTTATGCCCAAAACCGGAAACTGAAAAAGAACATGAAAACCATGTTCCAGATGAACGTCGGCCTCGCCTATTCCCAGCACAGAGAAAGGGCAGTCCCCGAACCATTAGATAAACCCACGGCTGATGAAGCCCCTGAATTATCCGATGTGGAGCTATTCAGGATGATATTGAAAAAAATTGAAGTCCGGGAATTGTACAAAGACCCCAACCTCGGCCTTGATGAGCTTGCCCAATACCTGAAAAGAAACAAGTATGCAGTGTCTAAAGCCATTAATACTGCCGGGAAAACCAATTTTGCAAATTTGATTAATTCCTTTAAAGTCAATGAAGCACGCCGCCTTATCCTGGAAAAAGGCAACGAAATATCTGTGGCGGACATAGCCACTTCAGCCGGATTCAACTCCAGGAGTTCCTTCAACCGGTATTTTAAAGAACTTACCGGATTCACACCTTCTCAATACCTTCTAATGAGCAATCGGGAAATGGAACAGGAGGAGGATATAGCCGGGGATGCGCAACGGGAAAGTGAGTAGTAATTAGCCCAAAAGGGACTCCTTCCGTTTCCGCAAGGCCAATGCCATCCCGTT
>CAYTNI010000520.1:0-2357 GCA_964439115.1 uncultured Saprospiraceae bacterium | reverse complement strand
ACTACCTCCTTCCGATTGAAAGGCAACAGGACGAGCGGCAAAAGGAAAGCTTGCGCGAACTGGTGAAGCCTTACCTGCTTCGTCGCACCAAAGAGGAAGTTGCTAAGGATTTACCTCCGCTGACGGAGCGCATCTATTATTCAGAAATGACGGAGGAACAATCCAAATTATACGAGGCAGAAAAGTCCAGGGCAAGAAACTTTCTACTCGAACAATACAGCCGCAATAACACACAATATTTTGTGTTGGTGCAACAAACCCTGATGCGGCTTCGTCAAATTGTGAATCATCCCCGGATGATCAACCCCGACTACGACAAGCAAAGCGGAAAGTTTCAGGACATCCTTGAAGAATGGGAAGTCATTCAGCGAAGTGGGCATAAAGTCCTCTTTTTCAGCTCTTTTGTCACTTATTTGAATTACTTCAAAGAAATCTGGGATGCCCAAAACCGCCCTTACGCCTGGTTGACCGGCGATTTGAGTTCCAAAAATCGCAAGGCCGAAGTGGAGAAATTTCAAAATGACCCAAAGGTGCAGACCTTCTTCATTTCCATAAAAGCAGGTGGTACAGGTCTCAATCTCACGGCGGCGGACTACGTTTTTGTACTAGACCCGTGGTGGAATCCTTTTGTAGAAAAACAAGCTATTGCCAGGGCGCATCGCATTGGTCAGGATAAAAACGTTATTTCCCTGAAATTCATTACCAGAAACAGCATTGAGGAAAAAATCCTCAACTTGCAGGTACGTAAAAAGCAGCTCGCGGCGGATATCATTGAACAAACTGAAAATGGCCACTTCAGTCAGGAAGATCTCGCCTACTTGCTTTCATAATTTGTTTTTAGAGTGCTTTTAAAGTAGTTTGAAAACCAATTGATAAAAAGAATTTATGAAAAATATTATCTTTCGCGCAAAAAGCGATATGAAATACTATTTACCATTGCTGTTGATGTTGGCCTTACTTTCCCCCCTGCACGCACAATCACCGGGAAAATGGGTTTCCTTGTTTAATGGTAAAAATCTGGATGGTTGGGTCGTCAAAATTAGCGGTTATGAAACCGGCGATAACTTTGCCGATACTTACCGCGTAAACCGTGGCGTCATTGAAACTTCTTACGAGGGATATGGCAATGACTTCAAAAATCGCTTTGGCTTACTTTTTTATAACAAGCCATTCTCCCACTACCGTCTTAAAATGAAATACCGATTTTTTGGAGATCAAGCTCCCGGTATTGCTTCCTGGGCATGGCGAAACAGCGGGGTGATGATTCATTCACAATCACCGGAGAGTATGCCGCGTGACCAAGATTTTCCCATTTCCCTGGAAGTACAATTTCTGGGAGGTGATGGTACCAACGAACGTCCCACCGGCAATCTATGTACGCCGGGCACCCACGTCGAAATGGAGGGGAAACTGGTGGAAGAACACTGTATTTCAGCTAAAGCCAAAACGTATCACGGTAACCGCTGGGTTAAAGCAGAGGTCCTTGTTCTGGGCGATTCCCTGATTCAGCACATTTTTGAAGGCAAGGCCGTCATCAGCTACTCCAAACCCGTTATCGGCGGGGCAGTGGTAAATAATTATGATCCCAAAGCAAAAGTGGACGGTACCCCCATCCGCTCTGGATATATTGCCTTGCAAAGTGAAAGTCATCCAATAGCCTTTAAATCAATAAAAATCAAGGAACTGGATGTAAACGGAAAACCACTTAAAGCCAAAAATTGATGGTATTTCTAGTCTATTACCTTATTCTTAAACCCATTTCCCTTTTGCCGCTGCCGATACTTTACGTATTAGCTGATGGTCTGTATCTTACACTATATCGCCTGGTTGGTTTTAGAAAAAAAGTAGTCTGGAACAACCTGAAGCAGTCTTTTCCGGAAAAAACCGAAAATGACTTAAGGGAAATTATGGACCGATTCTACCACCACCTTTGCGATATCCTGGTGGAAAGTCTGCACATGTTCAGTATGGGCGAAAATGAAGCTTTGAAACGCTTTAAAGTTAAAAATCCGGAGCTACTCGTGCGGCATTTCAAGGCGCGAAAAAGCGTCTTGATGGCGACCGGGCATTATAACAACTGGGAATGGCTGGCCATGACACTGCATCCGCAGGTTTTACACACTGCTGTGGGCATTTACAATCCTTTGCGCAATCGCTTTTTTGAAAAAAAAGTGCGCAACTCGCGCGGAAAATTTGGAATGGTCATGGTTCCAAAAAAGGAAAGTGCCCAATTTTTTGAAAAGAACAGGGAATTGCGCGGAATTTACATGCTGCCGATTGACCAGTCACCAACCTGGGCCAAGAGGGTATACTGGATGCAATTTCTAGGGCAAGACACCGCTGTGTTCTTCGGCACC
>CAYTNI010000519.1:0-2363 GCA_964439115.1 uncultured Saprospiraceae bacterium | reverse complement strand
GCCCGGCGAAGAGCTGTACGATATCATCATTCTTGATCCGCCAACCTTCTCCAACTCCAAACGCATGCGTTTTGCGCTGGATATCCAAAAAGACCATCCATTCCTGATTAACCGATGCCTTCGAAGGCTCAAGCCCGGCGGAACCCTGTTTTTTTCCACCAACTTCAGAAAATTCAAAATGCAGTACGAGGCGATTTGGGGTGGCGCAAAAGTCACAGAAATCAGCAGCGAGACGGTTCCGGCAGATTTCAGGAACAAAAAAATTCACTATTGCTTTGAAATCACCAAAGGGTTGGACGGCACCTGAGGTCAACGGCAGATGACCGAGAGGATGTTGTCATACCAGTTCACCATAGCAATTTGGCGGCCTTTGGTAAGGTCAGCGCAAGCCTCCGCAAATTTATTTTGGTTGAGATAAGCCTGTCCCCGCATAAACAGAAAAGCCGCATGATCAGGGAAAAGGGCCAAAGCCTCACTGATTTTAGCAATGCCGACATCCTGGTTACCCTCGTTGTACATTTTCTCCCCTTCATCCGCAAGCTGATTAGCCTTGGTATAATTTTCTATCTGGGTTTTGCAGGAGGCCGCCGTGGGTACGAATGAAACCGTCAAATCGTAAGCCGATGCCACTTTGCGACCCTCGTATTCTGCCGGCTGCCATTTGCCTAAGGTTCCTGATGCGGCATAAGCAGCTTCGAACCAAAAATCAAATCCGAGATCTTGATAATCCGTCATTTGGGATATCCGTACCCTAGCATTGGGATATACCAGAATTTGGATGTCAATTTCTCCGATTAAGCACTTTTCTGTACCGGAAGCAGGATACTTGATGGATTTACCCAGGTAGTCGGATAAGGCCTGAGCGCCGCCGATATATTCCAATGGCTTATCAAACTCGGTATATACCGTATCTCCCCTGATAAATACGTAGGGAAGAGCCTCTTCGAGTTTGAATTTTACCGGAAGATTGAACTGCACCCTTACCGGTTGTCCATCTTTTTTGCCGGGAGCCCAGCGCAGCCCGGCAATGTTCATCAGGTTTACTACCCTAACCGCTTCATCGCCACAACCACCCTCTACATTGCGCAAAATAGTAATCTGGGAGAGGGAACCATCTTTTTCCACTACAAAACTGACTACCACCGTACCTTCGAATCCCTTTTGACGAGCTTCAAGCGGGTATTCAATATTTTGGTTGACAAATTCAAGCAGCCGCCGCTCCGCACAACGCTGTTTGGACTCCATGGTGCTGTCCGGATTTTCACAACCCGGAAAGCGGGGCATTTCTTCTACCACCTTGTAAAGTGTTGTGTCCACAGGGGTCTGAGCAAACGCAAGGTTGGTATTTAGGAAAAGTAATGTGGCAAAAATCCAATTTGTCAACAAAACAAGACGTTGTGTGTGCAAAGGGTGCATTTCGTTATTTCAAAATTAAAGGTTGAAAAATGCCGGCATCAATCCAGCCGCGGTTCTTATCCTCGCCGGGAACAAAAGCAGAGCCGATGAAGTTTTCCCGTTCCGGGCTAAAATCGTTGTCGCAGTAAGCTAGTGCAAATCCAATGGTTTTGCCCCGCCGCAGTTTGACGGGCTTTTGGTCTGGTGCTCCGTCGCGGTAGGAATCCGGATAAAGTGCCACGGCTGCCTCCCAGAGCGAAGTGTTTGCAGATGTAGTGCGTTTGCAGATCACATGGTCGTTGTAGAAATGTGGCAGGCTATCGGGACCAATATCGGCTACCTGGTTATCGAGGGCGATAGGGTAGGCAAAGGCATTGTAATTGTATTGATGATCTCCTCCGGAGGCATCCTCGTCCACAAAGATTTCCAAACAATCGTCATCCCAGTAGAAATCCAGTCCCTGCGGATGGATGTCGATGAGGGTGTCATCGCGAATTTCCGCCAGCACATAGAGAAAGTCTTCCGTCCACGACAATTTGTAGCGGCCGCTGAAATCCTGCGGATTCATCGAGTCCCCTATCCAAATCTGATTTAAGGGATACCATGGTGCCGCAGCCCAGCAAGGCTCATTGGCAATGCCGTCAATCACAGGTACACTTGAAGCCTGACTGGCAGAGAAGGTGTTCTGTTGTTCTTTTTCAGATGGTGTACAACACCAAAAGAAGGTGGCAGCAGCCAAAGTCAGCATCCCAAAACGGCAATTGTGCAACATCATACGGATATTTTCTAGTTCCTTGAAGGCGGTGACTCTAGTAGTTTGAAGAATTGATCCAGGCGGGGTGTAAGTACGATTTCCGTCCGCCTGTTAATACTTCTGCCCTCGGCACTGCTGTTTTGGGTTTTGGGCATATATTCTGAGCGTCCGGCGGCTGTAAGTCTTTCCGGAGCGATGCTGTATTTGTTTTGAA
>CAYTNI010000518.1:0-2366 GCA_964439115.1 uncultured Saprospiraceae bacterium | reverse complement strand
TTAATGGGTTTAGGCAAATCCCGGATAAAATATCTCAACAATTGATTATTACAGAACAATTGATACGGCGTGCCGTGTCCGCCCGCGTGAAACCCCCAACCATGGAGACGCAAGGCCTTGCGTCTCTACCACGCATCCCCACCTCTGCGTCTCTGCATCTCTGCGTGAAACAAAATCCCCGCTCAAATCGCCTGAATCACATCAAATTGCGTCAAAATATGCCATTGCCCCGCAGTATCTTTGGCGAGCACCGCCTGAACCGAATTGTCAAAATATCGGCTTAACTTGCTGAAAGGCAGATTATCATCCACCTGCGGTAGGGGCGGCCCCATGATTTCCTGAACCGACTTCTCGCTATTCGCAATCGGACTCTCCAGCAGGCAGGTCAATACGGCATTCTCAGTCAGCGAACCCGTTAATCCTTCCTCACCCATCACCGGCAACTGCGAAATATTGTGGGTCTTCATCAAATGAAAGGCCGCACGCACCGTATCCGTAGTGTGTACCGTGATGAAACTCTTGTCCTTCTTCAGGGCTATCAAATCCTTGACGCGCAGCTCGGTATCTAAAAAACCGCGCTCCCGCATCCAGTCGTCGTTGAAAATTTTGCCCACATAGCGGCTGCCGTGGTCGTGGATAACCACCACCACCACATCGCCCTCCTTCAGATGTTCCCTGAGTTGAACTAAGCCCGCCACTGCCGACCCGGCAGAATAGCCCAAAAGCATACCTTCCTCCCTCGCCAGCCGACGGGCCATGAGCGCACCGTCCTTATCGCTCACCTTCTCGAAGAGATCAATCACTGAAAAGTCCACATTCTCCGGCAGAATATCCTCACCAATGCCCTCGGTGATGTATGGATAAATCTCGTTGTGGTCGAAAATGCCGGTTTCGTGGTATTTCTTAAACACAGAGCCGTAAGTATCTATACCCCAGACCTTTATACCCGGGTTTTTGGACTTTAAATATCGCCCGGTACCCGATATCGTACCGCCGGTACCCACACCTACTACCAGGTGGGTAATCTTGCCCTCAGTCTGACGCCAGATTTCAGGTCCGGTGGATTCGAAATGCGCTTCCCGGTTCGACAGGTTGTCGTACTGATTGCACCAGTAGGAATTGGGGATTTCCTTGCTTAGTCTCTTTGCTACCGAGTAGTAGGATCGCGGGTCTTCAGGTTCTACATTGGTGGGGCATACGATGACTTCACCGCCCCCCGCCTTGAGCATGCCAATTTTTCCCTTAACTGCTTATCCGTGGTGGTGAAAATACACTTGTAGCCCTTCACGGCGGCAGCCAGTGCAAGACCCATGCCGGTGTTGCCGGAGGTACACTCGATGATAGTACCGCCGGGCAGGATATCGCCGCGTTTCTCGGCATCCTCGAGCATTTTAAGAGCCATACGGTCTTTGATGGAATGCCCGGGATTAAAGGTTTCCATCTTGATGAGGATAGTGGCAGGAATGTCCTTTCCTATGCGATTGAGTTTCACCATAGGGGTGTTCCCGATGGTTTCCAGAATGTGATTGCAATACTCCATGATATTTGGTTCTATTGATGGTATTTTACTTTGGCAAAAAAGGAGGCATCTCGCGCACCCAGAAAACGGGCGGCAGCGGGGGATAACACTACGATGGTGGCCTTGTCATAAACCGTATCGGGAATCTGTCCGATGACTTTGACAAAAAGCTCCCGGTTATTCATTGGGTTGATGACGGAGATGACGGCATTGACAGGTGCAAAACTGTGAAGCGCCGAAAAACCGGAATTTGCCGCCTGATTCCGTTTCCAGGTTGCTTTGCCGGTCTGTTGCACTTCCTTTTTCTGCAGACTCTGGATCCTGAATCTTTCCGCCAGCCCTGCCTGATCGGTGGAAAGTTCCATGGGAAGCGCTCCGGAAGTATCTGCTGCTACCTGGTCGGCTACAAACCAGCCCACGTGAAGGAGGCGCCCTTCCTGCAACTGATCGGATACCAGCGCATTCCGCTGCTTCAGCGTATCGGCTGACATATCCAGCAGTACACCCGCCACCCTGTAGAGGTTATCACCTTTCCTGACCGGGTAATACACAGCAGGAAAATCCAGTTGGCGAAATCCCGGCGTTCGATTGGTTTTCAGGGAATTGGCAGGTAGTGGCACCCTCAGCAAGCGGCCGGCTTCGAGGTTTTGCTCGGTGAGCCCCGGATTCAACGCGTAAATTCGCTGTAGGGAAATTTTCAAATACCTGCTGAACCCGTAAAGGGTTTGACCGGGCTTTATGCGGTAGTGCATGTATCGCTCCCCGGTGGGACCAAGACTAAGGAACAGCGAATCATCAGTCCGGATAGAATGGTTATCACCTACAGTAGCAGTAGTGTTCCGGTTGG
>CAYTNI010000517.1:0-2370 GCA_964439115.1 uncultured Saprospiraceae bacterium | reverse complement strand
GGACCATCGATCTGGAGGCGGGTATGCCGACGGTGGAAGAAGCGATGCGCCGGTTAGACTCCAAGCTGTCCCTGGCCATCGCCCAAAATGTTCGCGTAGTGCGCATCATCCATGGCTACGGATCATCCGGCCAGGGTGGCAAAATCTTCGGTTCGCCATTTGGAACCATCCAATTTGACATCGAAGCGGCGGGTCAGATAAGCGGGCGTTCCATCCCGAAAGAAGATCAGCGCATTTTCTGCGGTTTTGATGCCGTAAACCTGTTTAGCGATCTGCATGGTCAGGTGTTCATTGGCAGGTACCTGGTCAACCAGACGCAGGTCCCGGGGGATGGGTTTGAGCAAATGGGTGGCTTGCTCCCCCTCCTGTACTAGGCGCAGGGTGTTTTTTTCCTGGATAAGCGAAATTTTCTCCTGCACCCCGGATACCGACAAGCGTTTTCGGTTCTCCATAAACTCGGCCAGGGTGTCTTCACTTACCTGAGGAGGATCGTAGGGTAATACGTGCGAAACTTTGCGCCCGTTAAACAGGTCGCGCAGGCAAGCCCGGCTGTAGGTATCATAGCCATGGGCAAGGGTGCCAGGGCAATATTTTAGAGAGGGGAGCACCATTAGTAAAGAGATTCTTTTACGGTTACAGCGCCGATGGTGTCGTATTGGGCAGTGGCCAGCAGCAAACCGAATTCATCGTTTTCATCGATTTGTAACTGCCGACTTTGCAGCTGCCGGTTTACGCCCTCGGCCAGCATGTTGGAAAAAAATGGGAAGAGATGATCGGACTCATACACCTGTTGTGATTTCGGCAGGGTAAGGCTTACGGCCGGTTTATCATCATCGGCATACCATAAGTCATCGTAGCGAAAGACATAGTGATCTGGAGTTACCTCTATCAGTTCACCCGCCCTTTCTCCATTTAAAAGAACAATCGCCTGCCGCATGGATCATTATTTTAATTGCTTCACCTCTAATCGCAGTTCCAAACCCAGCACGTCCGCTATTTTTAGTAAGGTATCCAGGGTAGGGTTGCCCTTTCCCGCTTCCAATCCTTTTAGGGTACGCAGTCCCACACCGGAAAGCTCGGAAAGTACGTCCTGGGTGACATCCAATTCTGCCCGCCGCTGTTTGATCACTTGAATAATTTGCTCAAGGTGCATTTTAGTACACTTTTTCGTGAAAGTTCGGGGTTTTGGTGTAAAAATGCAAGTAAAAGTGCTCCTTATTGCACTTTTGGATGTTTGGGGTAAAAGTGCCTTGTGGGTTTTTTCTTTGCTATACCTGAAGGAGGCTTTGGGGATAAAGGTTGATCGGGTATTGAAAAAGCTTGGAGTCAGATCTGATGCCAGGGCGTAGATTTTTTCCGGGGATGTTTACGGTGCCAGGCTCCAAAAGACTCCAATTCGGCGTTAATCTTTTCTAGAGGAAAGTGATCGGGATTAAATCCTTCGGGAAGCCATTCCTGGTACGTCTCGTATTCCGGATGGGATTTATCTTTTAGCACCTCCAACAAGCGGCGGATGATGCTTTTGGCCGTAAATTGCAGGACCTGGAGCTGCTGAAGCATAAATAAAAACTGGGCCGCGGTCGCAAAAAGCATTGGCATACCTCGAAGCGCGCAGGAGATGATGGCGGGAGCGTTTAGGTTAGATTAGCGCGGCTGAGGGTCATTCATCACCAGACGGGAAGAGACATGATCAATCATGATCAGCCCCTCCTGTTAGCTCTGTCTGCACCGAGCGTGGACTAATTGAACTAACTTTTGTTTCTTGTAGAAAAACAATTCCAGAAGGATATTTCTACAATGAACACGGAAACCTTTGGTGAGTACATCAGGCGACTACGGATAGAACAGGGCATGTCGTTGCGGGAGTTAGCCTCCGCCCTGAACTATGATCAATCTTCTCTGAGCAAGATATTCAAAACAGGAACTCGAGGAGTTTATCGGCAGGCAGGTTGATTTGGTGGAAGAAGGTTTCCTTCTGCCGAGGGTAGCACAAAAAGTAACCCCTGAAAAAGTACTCATTTATGAGCGGGAAACCGGATGATCTCACCCTGCCTTGCCCCCCTTTGGGTTGTCACCATTAAGAAAAACCAGGTATCTTTCGTCCTATCAACTCATTGCTCATGATTGGTCAAGCACAACAAGAGATTATTAAAAAGATCCTGTCGCCTTTCGACCCCGAATACATTGGAATATTTGGATCCTATGCCAGGGGAGAGGAACACGCTGATAGTGATCTGGATATTTTGGTGCGATTTGGGAAAAGACTCAACCTATTTGATTTAGTAGGATTGGAACAAGATCTGACTGAAAGCCTGGGCATTAAAGTGGATCTGGTAACGGAAAACGCCCTTAGCCCAATGATGCGACCCT
>CAYTNI010000516.1:0-2371 GCA_964439115.1 uncultured Saprospiraceae bacterium | reverse complement strand
AAGCAAAGTGACCGCACTGGCCCCTACGACAAGCTCAGCATCTACAGGAATAGCAGCCATACCCTGTGGCATAAATTCGTTGCCCATGCGGAACAACCCAATCCTTTGTCGAAAACGAAGTTTTTCAGCCTCATCCAGCCTTTGGTAAAAACCAGGGGCTTTTTCTAGTAAAGCACGCAATCCAGGACTCAAATCCTGTGGGTGCCTGGAATACCACCACCAGTTGAGCTGAGGACTTAATACAAATACAATAGCAAGCATGACCACCGAGGGAATCATATAAAATGAATAGCTTCGGTGCACTTCCCAGGTTAAATAAAGGGATACCATAGCTGCTAAAATAAAAGGCATGGCCAGATAGCGGGCAAACATAGCTTTCTAATTGGTATTTATGCTTCCATCTTCACCCACATGCCAAGGTGTGAACTTTCCACAACTTTTTCAATAAAGTGCATGCCCCGAACACCATCACTAACTCCGGGAAAGTCGGCAAGTAAAGGGTCAGGAGCTGTATTGGCCAGCCTTGCCTGTATGCAATGGGCAACATTGCGGTAAATATTGGCAAATGCTTCCAAATAACCCTCCGGATGACCGGCAGGTATCCGGGCATGGGCATTGGCTGAGGGATACAAGGGGCCTACTCCTGTACGAAGTAATTGAGTGGGTTTGTCTAACCACTTTGCAATCAGTGTATTAGGTTCCATTTGAGACCATTCTAAGCCTCCTTTTTCTCCATAAACCCTAATTTTCAGATTGTTCTCTTCCCCCGCTGCAATCTGGCTGGCAAACAGCACTCCCTTTGCGCCATTGTGAAAACGCAATAGCACATTGCCGTCGTCATCCAGCTTTCTGCCGGGCACGAAAGCGCTGAGGTCAGCGCATAGTTCGGAGATCTGCAGTCCTGTAATGTACTCCGCGAGGTTCTCGGCGTGGGTTCCAATATCACCCATGGCACCCGCAATACCGGAACGAGCAGGATCCGTGCGCCAGGACGCCTGTTTTTGGTCACTGCCTTCGAGGAAGGTAGAAAGCCAACCTTGTGGGTATTCTGCAACTACCTTGCGTATTTCGCCGATCTCTCCGGCCTGAATCATTGCTCTTGCCTGCTTGACCATCGGGTAACCGGTATAGTTATGGGTCAAGGCAAAAAGTAAGCCAGTTTGGTGCACCAGGCTCTCCAATTCTAGTGCTTCTTCCATGGAAAAACATAGCGGCTTATCGCAAATTACGTGAAAACCGTGTTCCAGCGCCATTTTGGCGGGACCGAAATGGACATGGTTTGGCGTAACAATCGCCACAAAGTCCATTCGCTTTCCTTCAGGGAGTGCCTTTTCGCCTACAATCATGTCTTCATAGCTGCCGTACACACGTTCTTCTGGAAGAAACAAGGCTTCCCCAGAGGCTTTGGAACGCGCCGGATCACTGCTGAAAGCTCCACACACCAGTTCAATTTGACCATCCAAGGCTGCGGCCATGCGATGTACGGCACCAATGAAAGCACCCTGGCCTCCGCCAACCATTCCCATTTTGATTTTCCTGTGCATGCCATTGTGGATTTGCCTGCAAAGAAAGTGAAAAAACTGCACTTTTGGGGGCTTTATCCCTGTCATTTTGGCACTTTGTGAGGTGTGGAACACAATTTGTTTCATGGAATGGTTAAGGGAAGGCCTTCTGCTTCCTGCCTTTTTACAAAATTCAACTCAAAGCCATGATGAAAAGAGATTTATGGTGGATTGTCCTGGTAACCGCTTCAGTTTCAGTGCTCACTACCGTTTTGTGGAACCGATACATGAATGTTACTCGAAGTGGACAATCCGTGCAGTTACTCGTAGATGAGAGTGTTAGAAAATCCCCCGCCCTTGCCTTAGATACCCAAGGAAAACCCATAGCGCTTGATTTTACGTCCACAGCTGAAAAAGTAATGGATGCCGTAGTGCATATCCGATCTTCGAGAGCCGGACGGGCAGATGATGGCAGCAATCCCTTCGGGATGCCCGAGGATTTATTCGATTTTTTCTTCGGCCCGCGCAATCGCCGCCAAAATCCGGAGGGTCGCCGACCGAGTATCGGCGAAGGCTCCGGGGTCATCATCAGCAAGGATGGTTATATCGTCACCAATAACCACGTAGTAGATAATTCTGATGACATTGAGGTTACTCTCCACGACAACCGCTCCTTCAAAGCTGTACTTGTAGGAGTGGATCCCAATACCGACCTGGCAGTACTCAAAATTGAAGCCAACAACCTGGTTTTTCTCTCATTTTCCGACTCCGACAAGGTTAGGGTGGGAGAGTGGGTTCTTGCTGTAGGTAATCCCTTCAATCTCAACTCCACCGTCACCGCAGGTATTGTCAGCGCTAAAGGCCGAAAT
>CAYTNI010000515.1:0-2372 GCA_964439115.1 uncultured Saprospiraceae bacterium | reverse complement strand
GATAAAGTCAATGTCATTACCCTGGGATGTTCCAAAAACCTGGTAGATTCCGAAAATTTAATCACCCAGCTGAGGGCTAATGCATACGATGTGGTACACGATAGTAACGACGAAGATGCCAATATCGTGATAATCAACACCTGCGGATTTATTGATCTGGCAAAACAAGAATCCGTTGACACCATTTTGCAATACGCCGCCGCTAAAACGGCCGGAGATATTGAAAAACTATACGTCACCGGCTGTCTTTCTCAACGTTATAAAGACGACCTCGAACAGGAAATCCCAGAAGTGGATGCCTACTTTGGCACCCTCGAACTTCCCGGCCTCCTCGCCCGCCTCAACGCCAACTATCAACATGATTTAATCGGCGAACGGTTTATCACCACCCCAGCGCATTATGCCTACCTGAAGATATCCGAAGGTTGTAACCGTACTTGCTCATTTTGCGCTATACCCCTTATGAGGGGAGGCCATATATCTCGTCCAATCGAAGAATTGGTGAAAGAGGCTCAAAGCCTTGCCCGTCGTGGCGTCAAAGAGTTGATGCTAATAGCTCAGGAACTCACCTACTACGGCCTTGACCTTTATAAACGCAGGGAACTACCACGCTTGTTACACGCCCTGGCCGATGTGAACGGTATCGAATGGATTCGCCTCCACTACGCCTATCCCAGCAAATTCCCTGAAGAGATCTTCGACGTCATGGCTGAACGCCCTGAAATCTGCAACTATCTCGATATGCCCTTGCAGCACGCCGATAACAGCGTACTGCAACGCATGAAACGGCAAATTACACGTGAGGAGACTGTCGCCCTCATCGAAAAAGCCCGCAAAAAAGTCCCTAACCTCGCCCTACGAACCACCATGCTCATCGGTTTTCCCGGAGAAACAGATGCTGAATTCCAAAACCTGTGCAACTTTGTAGAGGAAATGCAATTCGAACGCCTCGGGGTTTTCCAATATTCTCACGAAGAGCAAACCTCAGCCCATAACTTCCCAGATGACGTACCTGAAGAGGTGAAAGCCGTTCGCGCAGCAGAACTTATGGCCATTCAGGAGGATATTTCGTTTGCAAAAAATCAACAAAAAATTGGGGAAACCTACAAGGTTCTCTTTGATAAAAAGGAGGGCTCCTGGTTCGTAGGTCGTACCGAATTCGACTCGCCAGAGGTAGATAATGAAGTGCTCGTCCCGGCAGCTACCAACTATGTCAGAATAGGTGATTTTGCACAGGTTGCCATTACCGATGCTGAAGAGTTCGACCTCTACGGCGAGGTGGTCAAATAAACCAAACCATAATGAGATCCGGTAAATGACAGATTACCAAAATGATGAATTAATCGAATTCGCTCCCGAGGTACGATCAAAATCTGCCGAAGAGGAGATTCAATATGGAGAATATGTTCAGGATTTTCTTCGATAACGCTTCTACAACACCCATCGACCCCGAAGTTATACAGCTCATGACTACTGCAATGGGCTCTTATTTTGGAAATCCATCCTCTATTCATGCCGAAGGCCGCCAGGCACGTGCCGCCATAGAACAGTCGCGAAAAACAGTGGCCAGATTGCTAGGTGCTTCCATCGGAGAAATATTCTTCACCTCCGGTGGCTCCGAGTCTAGTAACATGGTAATCAAAAATGCCGTACGCGATCTTGGTGTTCGGCGTATTATCTCCAGCCGTCTCGAACATCACTGTGTGCTGCACACCATCGAAGCCTTGGTCAGGGATTCCGCCATAACCGCCAATTGGCTGAATCACGATGCAAAGGGGCATATTGACCTGGTACAACTCGAGCGCCTCCTTAGCGAAAGCGACGAAAAAACCCTCGTTTCGCTGATGCACGCGAATAACGAAATAGGAAATTTAATAGATTTACAGGAGATTGGTAGTCTTTGCTCGCAATACGGCGCACTTTTTCACTCGGATACGGTACAAACCATAGGTTATTACCCTTTTGATTTGTCATCCCTTCCCGTCGATTTCATCACCGGCTCTGCACATAAATTCTTTGGACCAAAAGGTACCGGTTTTGTGTATATTCGAAATGACCACCAATTGAAACCCTTTATAGATGGCGGCGGGCAGGAGCGAAACATGCGTGGCGGCACAGAGAATACGCCGGGCATTCTTGGATTGGCCAAGGCTATGGAATTGGCTCATGACACGATGGAAGCACGCAGATTACATATTTCTACATTGCGAGAAAGCCTGCGTGCCGGAATCCGGGAAGTTTTTCCGGAAACAATCTACTACGGTGATCCCGATTCCAGTCATTATAAAATCCTCAACATCGGCTTTCCATCTTCTCCAAGGTCAGAATTGCTGCTGCTAAACCTCGATATCGCCGGAGTCAGTGTATCCGGC
>CAYTNI010000514.1:0-2374 GCA_964439115.1 uncultured Saprospiraceae bacterium | reverse complement strand
GTTCAGGCGCTCTGGGCCGTTTTACTGCTGCTGTTCTGGGGCACTTTCGAAAATCTGATCACGTATGTAACTTTCATGGACATCGTGTTTATGTGCCTGGCAGGGATGAGTTTGTTTGTGCTGCGCAAAAAACAACCCGATCGGGCAAGACCTTACCGGGTAATTGGTTATCCCATTATTCCGGGTATTTTTGTAGGAATTACACTTGCTTTTGTGGGCAATACTTTAATAGAAAGACCGGTGCAGGCACTGGCAGGCGTTTTTATTCTGGCTACAGGACTTTTGGCTTACTGGTTTTTTTCCCAAAGGTATGGTCGCATCGGATCCAAATAAAAAAAGTTATGTTACAGGAAAAAATCCGGACGCTGGCGGCATCTTTTCATCCGGAATTGGTAGATATCCGGCGGCATTTGCACCAATACCCCGAGTTGTCGTTTGAGGAAAAACAAACTGCGGCGTACATCGCCCAAAAATTACACCACTGGGGGATTTCTTTTCAGACCGATGTGGCCGGATATGGCATCGTCGCTTTGCTGGAGGGTGTTGATCCCGGATCCGGGATCAGGGCTTTGCGCGCCGATATGGATGCGCTACCGATCCAGGAAGCCAATGAAGTGACTTATCGGTCTAAAGTGCCGGGGGTGATGCACGCCTGTGGGCACGATGTACATACGACCTCTTTGTTAGGAACGGCGAGGATTCTGCACCAGTTGCGGGATCATTGGAAAGGTAGTGTAAAATTGCTGTTTCAGCCGGGAGAGGAGCGATTGCCCGGCGGGGCTTCCCAGATGATCCGGGAAGGGGTATTGCAAAATCCCGCTCCGGCCTATATGCTCGGACAGCACGTAGAACCCTTTATGGAAACAGGCATGGTGGGGTTTTGTAGCGGGCCCTATATGGCTTCTGCCGACGAAATTTACATCACCCTGCGGGGAAAAGGGGGCCATGCCGCCATGCCGCACCAAACCGTGGATACCATTTTGATGGCAGCGCAGTTGATCAACCACCTGCAACAGGTGGTATCCCGCAATACCCATCCTGCCACGCCTGCGGTACTGAGTTTTGGAAAGATATGGTCCGAAGGGGGAGCTACCAATATTATCCCCGATGAGGTCAAACTTATGGGCACTTTCCGTACCATGGACGAGGATTGGCGTTTCGAGGCGCACGAACTGATCCGTCGGATATGTTTTCACCTGACCGCCTCCATGGGGGGGACAGCCGATGTGGATATTCAGGTGGGTTATCCGCCCCTGTACAATGATCCTCAAATTACCGGGCAATGCAAACAACTGGCCGTGGCTTACCTGGGTCAGGATAAAGTGCTCGACCTTCCTATCCGCATGACTTCCGAAGATTTTGCCTTTTATTCCCGGCAAGTCCCCGCCAGCTTTTACCGCTTAGGTACCGGTAGCCCGGCCGGAAGATCCCCCTCTGCCGTACATACGCCCACTTTTGATATAGACGAAGAGAGTCTGCGCATCGGCAGCGGCCTGATGGCCTGGTTGGCCGTAGGCAGATAGCTTTGGTCTTGCAAAAACTTGATCCAACTTTTGTAACTTATACCCATTTAAAGATATATTTGCCTTTTATTAATATCTAAAAGCCAAACCCAAGCTTTATGGCCAGAATACTGATTGTTGACGATGAAAAAAGCATCCGCAATACCCTGCGTGACATCCTCGAGTTTGAGCAATACGAGGTGGATGAGGCAGTGGACGGGATGGAGTGTCTGGTGAAGCTCAAGCAAAACAAGTACGATGTACTGGTGATGGATATCAAAATGCCAAAAATGGATGGCATGGAGGCGTTGGAGCGCATACAACTGCTGGCACCGGATGTCCCGGTGGTCATGATTTCAGGGCATGCCAATATTGATACCGCGGTGGAAGCCGTGAAAAAAGGTGCATTTGATTTTATCTCCAAACCCCCGGATCTCAACCGCTTGCTGATTACCATCCGCAATGCGATGGACAAATCGAGTCTGATTTCCGAAACCCGCGTACTAAAAAAGAAAGTATCTCAATCTAAAGTACAACAGATCATTGGCGATTCTGAGCCTATCGGCAAAATCAAGGAGACGATCGAACTGGTGGCGCCTACAGATGCCAGAGTGTTGGTGACCGGCTCGAACGGAACGGGTAAAGAGCTTGTAGCACGCTGGATTCATGAGAAAAGCCCCAGAGCTACCCAGCCCATCGTAGAGGTGAACTGTGCAGCGATCCCTGACGAGCTGCTTGAGAGCGAGCTGTTCGGCTACGTCAAAGGCGCATTTACCGGTGCCCAGCAGTCGAAGATCGGCCGGGTGCAGTTTGCCGATGGCGGCACCCTGTTTCTCGATGAAATCGGCGACATGAAGCCGAACCTGCAGGCC
>CAYTNI010000513.1:0-2376 GCA_964439115.1 uncultured Saprospiraceae bacterium | reverse complement strand
ATTGTTTAGGTTTCTATTTGTTAATGATTACAGGAGTTTACTCCTTCAAGATCTATAACTGGGGTTTAGTTTTTTTCCGAAAAGTGCAAAGCCGCCCGGCTTTAGCACTTTTCATTTTTTAGACACTTCACTTCCCATCTGCTATGCAAATCATCCTGATTTTTTCTCTGATTGGCTTGTTCGCTGCGATGGTTTTTCTCAATTTTTACTTTCGGTTGCGCGTCCTGAAAACTTACCAGCGCCTCGTACGCCAGGGAGTGGATTTCGGCTCCGTACATTTCTTCAACCGCGCCAGATTAGAAAAGGAGGTGCTGCCTCGTTACCCACAGGCACGCAAGGATATCCTGGATTTCGTGCGCCATATACGATTGTCGGTGCAAATGGCCACCGTATTGATTGTACTGATCACCCTCCTGGGTGCTGTTTTGATGTTCCTTTAAACCGTCAATAGCCTATGCCGCTCAACCGCCCGCCTTTTTTGCTCTACTCCGATGGACAGGGTAATGTGTTCGAAGATACTTCCCTCTATGCCGCCGGCAGAACCGGACATTATATTGACCCTATTCCCGCCGAAGAGTGGATAGAGCTTCCGGAGGGCGGCAACCTCTATGAATTGCCTAATCGAAGAGGCCTCGGCATAGATGTCAAAACCGGGGAGATCAGACCCTGTGAAAAAGGCTGGGCCGTAGCCGCTTTTGTGCCCCCCGCCTATACCGGGCTTTACCTGGCGCCATTCCAAAACGAGGCCGGCGCTCAGCCTCTGCCATTGTTCTGCTATACGGCTGTGGGATACTACCGCGATAAAAATTACGTGCCGGCCATCCGCATCGAACAGGATATCCGCCAGGAATGCGCCGGCTTTGACCAGCAACAGGTGGGCCTGGGTATAGATTCTCTCCGCCAGATGTTTCCGCAAAATCGCATCGTGGAACACCTCGCCGACCACTGCGCGCTTACCTTCCACTGCCCGGCAGCACGCAATTACTTCATGGGACGCTGGGAATGCCCGGTGCCCACTTCGCCGGCCTGCAATTCCAATTGCATCGGCTGCATCTCCATGCAACCGCAGGAAGAACCCGTTCCCGCCCCGCAGTTCAGACTCGACTTCAAGCCCACCGCCGGCGAAATTGTGGAATATACCGTGCCCCATCTTCAAAATGCGCCCTTCCCACTCATCAGCTTCGGGCAGGGCTGCGAGGGTGAACCCCTCCTTATGTGGGAAACTCTGCGGGAGGCCATCCTGCAAATCAGAAAGTTTACAGATCGCGGTAGCATCAATATCAATACCAACGGCAGCAAACCCGCCGCCGTGGAGGCACTCTGCAAAGCCGGACTAAACAGCATTCGGGTAAGCACCAACTCGCTGCAACCGAGTCTTTACACATTGTATTACCGTCCCAATAATTACCAGTTTGAAGATATCCTGGAAAGCCTGCGCATCGTGAACCGCTACGGTGGCTGGACAAGCATCAACTATTTCGTCTTTCCGGGCGTCACCGATACCGAGGCAGAATACGAAGCACTTCGGGCGGCCATCCAAAGCACCGGACTGAAGATGATTCAATGGCGCAATTTCAACATTGACCCCGACTGGTACCTGCAGCGCGTGGGTCTGGAAGAGCCCGGCGAACCTATGGGTATCAAGAATATGATGGATATGCTGCAGGAAGAGTTTCCAAACCTAAAATATGGGTACTTCAATCCGCCCATGGAGCGCATTCAGGGCAATTTTGAAGCAGATTTTGCCCACTAGTCCAGTGAGCGGCTGACTAATTCCATAAAGGCCAGCGACAGGAAAAGCGTTTCCTCCTCCTCACTCATGTTGTCTTTGACAAAAGCAAAGGCGCGGGTGTTCAGTGCTGACTTGCCCGGTTGAGCCGGCTTGGAGGTGATACTGCCCAACTCGCGATCCAAGGCCACCACCGGTAGCAACCCGGCAGTCTCATTGTTCATGCGGGCAATCATTCTGCCGTCCTGGGCGCTGTACAGCACCCGGTTGGATTTCATCGTGCCCAGGGGCTTTCCATCTATGATGATTTGAACTTCCTGGTCGCGGAAGCGATATACGTATTCTCTTTCGGCGGTGCGAACGTAAAGGAGGGCGTTGAGCTTGGTGGAAACGTACCTTTTGTAGCTGTAGGCGCCGACCGGCTCGTGATATATGGTGGTATAGACTCCTTTCGCTGTCAGCACTGCCCGCTTTTTGAGTACGCGATGTACCTGTTCTGTCGCAAATAAATCCAGTTCTTCCTTGCTTACGGGCGTGAGCTCTCCGGCGAGCTGCTGAGTCTCGGCGCGCATCTTTTGGAGGTCGGCCTTGAGCTTGCGCTCCCCCGGTTGAAAATCAGACACCAGGCGGAGTAGTAATAAAACGCC
>CAYTNI010000512.1:0-2385 GCA_964439115.1 uncultured Saprospiraceae bacterium | reverse complement strand
CCCGTTGCCATGAAGGATTACGCCTTACACATGGAGTTTTTCCGGTTTTTCCGCAAGCAATTTCCTTTAGTTAAATGCGCCCTCCACGCCGGCGAGCTCTCCCTGGGACTTGTCAAACCAGAAAACCTGAGCTGGCATATTGAAAGTGCCATCACGATTGCCGGCGCCAACCGCATCGGCCACGGAGTGGATATCCCCTATGAAAACCCCGAGTTGCTGAAAGTCATGGCCCAAAAGGGTATCCCCGTGGAGATCAACCTGAGCAGCAACGCCTTCATACTAGGCTTGCGGCCCGAAGAACACCCGGTAAGCATTTACCATCGCGCCGGTGTGCCCATAGTCCTGGGCTCTGATGATGCCGGTGTTTTAAGGCACCACCTCTCTGAAGAGTACGCGCTGCTTTATCGACATCACCCGGCAATAGATTATCCTGCCATCAAGAAAATCGCATTTAATGCCCTGCGCTATAGCTTTATCGAAGAGCCGGAGCTACTTCAACGCCTTCAGGAAATACTACGTAGAGATTTCGCTGCTTTTGAGCAGGAAATACTAAAACGCTACAACAGGTAGAAAACCTATTGCTCCAAAATTGCGGGGTTCATACCCATCGTGGAAAAACCCCCATCGTGGAAAAGATTTTGCATGGTTACCATCCGGGTGAGATCGGAAAACATAACCACACAGTAGTCTGCACATGCTTCTGCAGATGCATTTCCAAGAGGAGATATCTTATCCGCGTAATCAAAAAAGTCCGTAAATCCTTTCACACCGGTACCGGCCGTCGTCTTAGTGGGCGACTGTGAAATGGTATTTACCCGCACTTTTTTGCGCGTGCCGTAGTGATAGCCAAAGCTCCTGGCGAAGGACTCCAGCAGTGCCTTGGACTCTGCCATCTCGTTATAGTCCGGAAATACCCGTTGTGCAGCAATATAGGAAAGTGCCAGAATGGAACCCCAGTCGTTAATAGCATCCAGTTTCATCATCACCTGCATCATGCGATGAAAAGACATAGCGGAGATATCAAATGTCTTCAACATCCAGTCGTGGTTGAGATCGGTGTACTCCTTGCCTTTGCGCACGTTGAGCGACATACCGATTGAATGCAGCACAAAATCGCACGGCCCGCCAAAAATTTCCATAGAACGGCGGAAGAGGTTCTCAAGGTCTTCCATACTGGTGGCATCAGCGGGGATAACCTCGGCATTTAATTTGGCGGAAAGCGCATTGATCTGCCCGAAGCGAAGCGCCACCGGAGCATTGGTCAATACAATCTGGGCGCCCTCTTCTACGCACCGCTCCGCTACCTTCCATGCGATGGATTTTTCGTCGAGTGCACCAAAGATGATACCTTTTTTTCCTTTAAGGAGATGGTTTGACATGTTGTTATACTTGAGTAATTCAAAAAATCAGGCCATTTCAAGAAGTTCCCTTGCATTCTCCAACGCAGATGCACTGGGTGGATTCTGGCTAAGCATTACCGCAATGGAGCGAATGCGCTCCTCTGGCGATAAGCGCCGCACATTGGTGACGGTGCGCTCTGGTGTATCTTTCTTAAAAACAAAATAGTGTGCATCCGCTTTCGAGGCTACCTGCGGACTGTGGGTGATGGCAACCACCTGGTGTTGGTTGGACAAGCGGCGTAGAATATTGCCCATCCGAAGTGCTACATCACCGGAGATGCCGGAATCAATCTCGTCAAAAATAAGGGTGGGCAAGGGAATTGCTGCTGCTACCAGCGACTTGGTAACCAAAGTCAGGCGAGAAAGCTCCCCTCCTGAGGCAACATCCTTGATATACTGAAGCCGCCCCCCCTTGTTGGCGGCAAAGAGAAAGTGTACTTCATCCCTGCCTATTGAGCTTAGTTCGGCTAAAGGCTCGCATTGCACGCGCAACACAGCGTGCTCCATAGACAACTGCGCCAACATTTGCCGGATTTCTTCCTCAAATCCCGGAATGACAGCCAGGCGGCGCTCCCTTAGCTGGCCGGCTAATACCTCAAGATGCTGTTGAGCCTGTTCAATTTCCTGCTGAAGGGTCTCAATTTCTGCATCTAGGTTGGACAGGGTGCGCAGCTTAGTCTCCCATTCGTTTTGCAATGCGAGCAATGCGCTTACAGAGCCCTGCTTATGCTTATTTTGTAGGCGATAAATCAAATCCAGGCGCTGTTGTACCTCGGCCAGGCGTTCAGGATCGTAGTCGGTAGCATCTGCAATTCGGTCGAGTTCGCGAGCAACATCCTGTATTTCCGCAACAGATGTTTCGTAGCGGTCTGCGAGCGCGTTTATTCTGGAGTTAATTTTCCGAAAGGCCCCTAAGGAAGCCCCTACCTCCCGAAGCTGGTTCATGACGGCCTGTTCACTTTCCAGAAGATGGTGACAGGCGGCG
>CAYTNI010000511.1:0-2400 GCA_964439115.1 uncultured Saprospiraceae bacterium | reverse complement strand
CTTGCGCAATACCGACAAAGCAGACGACAATTCGCTGATTGCCTTATTCAAACTACTATCGCCTGAGCATCTCTTAAAACTCCCGTTCGCCAACGACAGCAACAGCCTCGACAAACGCTTTTACAGCGAATTATTACACATCATCGGACTGACAGAAACCAAAGCGGGCAACAAAAAACTGATTGAACGAAACAAGCCGGGTGAACGCCACACAGGCACCATACTGGAGGGTGCCATCATTCAATTAGATAGTCTGGACAAACTGAGCCGGTTGGACAAACCCAGCCAATACGGCAATACACAGGAGGAAAGACTGTTTAACGTCGCCCTTGAACTTTCCATTACCTGGATGAACAGAATTTTATTTTTGAAATTGCTGGAAGCCCAGCTCATCACTTACCACAAAGGCGACAGGTCCTATTCATTCCTAAGTCTGGACAAAATAAAGAATTACGATGACCTGAACAGCTTGTTTTTTCAGGTATTGGCGCGCAAACATGACGAGCGAAATGAAGACGCAAATAACTTATTTGAGAAAGTTCCTTACCTCAACTCATCGCTTTTCGAGCCGACAGAAATTGAGCAGGTTACTTTATTTATCAGCAATCTGAAAGACGATAAAACCATTCCGATTTTCTCACAGACCGTACTGAAAGACCGTCAAGGCAAAAAACGGTCGGGCCACCTTTCGACGCTTCCCTACTTATTGGAGTTTTTAGAAGCATATGACTTTGGAGCAGAAGGCGGTGAAGAAATTCAGGAAGACAACAAGACCCTCATCAATGCCTCGGTGCTCGGGTTAATTTTTGAGAAAATAAATGGGTACAAAGACGGTTCATTTTTCACGCCCGGTTTCATCACCATGTACATGTGCCGGGAAACTATCCGCAAAGCCGTGGTACAGAAATTTGACCACGATTTTCCGGATTATGGGATAAACAGGATAGAAGATATTTATGAACTGATACCGCAAAGGATTTCGAGGCAAAAGGCGAATGAAATAGTAAACAGTATTAAAATATGCGACCCGGCGGTAGGTTCGGGGCATTTTCTCGTTTCGGCGCTCAACGAGATGATTTCAGTCAAAAATGACCTGAAAATTCTGGAAGACAGAAACGGCAGATCCCTACACCGGTATGAGGTAGAAGTGGTGAATGATGAACTGATTGTCACCGACGAAGAAGGCGAACTTTTTGAATACAACCCCAACAACAAGGAAAGCCAGCGCATCCAGGAAACGCTGTTCCACGAAAAGCAGACCATCATTGAAAACTGCCTTTTCGGGGTGGACATCAATTCCAATTCGGTAAAAATTTGCCGCTTGCGGTTGTGGATTGAGCTTTTGAAAAACGCTTACTACAAGAACAGCACAGAACTAGAAACACTGCCGAATATTGACATCAACATCAAATGCGGCAACTCTTTGGTGAGCCGTTTTGCCATTGATGCCGATTTGAAGCAAGCCTTGAAAAAGAGCAAGTGGAGTATAGACACCTATAGACTGGTGGTTTCCTCGTATAGAAATGCCCAAAATAAAGAGGAGAAAAAAGAATTCAGTCGGCTGATTGCGGATATCAAGTCCAATTTCAGAACCGAGATAAGCAACAATGACCCCAAGAAAACCAGATTGGAAAAGCTGGCCCATGAGTTGTACTACCGGTTTACCGGAAATATGCTATTTGAGCCGGAAGTTCCATACGGTAAGGAGGATAAAAAGCTGGAAGAGAAGCGCAAAGATGAGCAGTGTAAAATCGAAAATGAGATTGCCAAATTGCGGAAAGAGCTGGATGAAATTGAGGCCAACAAGATTTTTGACCATGCTTTTGAATGGCGGTTTGAGTTTCCGGAGGTGCTGAATGATGATGGGGATTTTATGGGGTTTGATGTGGTGATTGGGAATCCGCCGTATATTAGGCAAGAGGAACTTGGGGAATTCAAGAATCATCTTCAAGCCAACTACAAAGTATTTACCTCAGGTGGCGATATTTTCTCTTATTTTTATGAATTGAGCTACAACATATTGAGGAAAGAAGGTTACTTTTCTTTCATTAACAACACCTTTGATAAAACCACAGCAGGCAAAACACTGAGAGAGTTTGTAGAAAATAATTTCAAATTTGAACGATATATTGATTTTACTGATGTTGTGGTATTTGAAGAAGCAACCACTTATCCAGTGATTTTGGTAGCTCAAAAAGTAAATCAAAAAAGTAATTTTAAATTTTTGAAATATACGAAAGCCAATTTCCACGACAAAGAACTATTAAGCAATATTACAGTATATAAAGATGTTGCACAAGATAAGCTGAATACTACGGCTTGGAATTTCATTACCCCATTTGAGCAAAATACGCTGTTAAAAATTCAAAATTATGAAACTATTGGTAAAAAATATGGCAA
>CAYTNI010000510.1:0-2407 GCA_964439115.1 uncultured Saprospiraceae bacterium | reverse complement strand
GTTGCATGATAATTTCAGCTTTAACCAATCGGCTACAAAATAAAAAAGACCTGTTAAATATTTACATCCTGTAAAAATTTGAGCATGTTGGAAATACTCTTAAATTATCCTTAAAAATACCAATATCATTCATCTTGATGCTAAAAACCCGATTTTTCACTGTCAATTAACTCTATACACCCTTAAACATTTAAGTATGAAAAAATTATTGCTCGTTTTCGGAATGCTGCTCATTGCGGGATTGAACTTTTCCTCCCAGGCCCAATCCAGAGGGCAATTGATTCGAAAAGGCGATCAGGCTTATAAAATCCAGGCCTTCCATACGGCGATCAGCAACTATGAGGAGGCCATGAAAAGTGGGGCAACCAACGATGTAGAAGCTGTCGGGCGCCTCGCGGATAGCTACCGTCATCTAAACCGCCTGGAGGATGCCGCCCGCTACTATGCCATTGCCATAAAGTTGAGAAAACCACCCGCCGAATTTTTTCTTCAATACGGCCATACCCTAAAGGGGCTGGGACGATATGATGAAGCAAAAGCCATTTACACGGAATACGGCAAAACCAGCCCGGAAGGAAAGCACTTTGTGGAGAGCTGTGATTTTGCCAGAAACGAACAACTTGCCATATCAGGATACAGCGTCACGAACGAACTCATTAATTCAAGTGCTTCTGAATTCTCACCCGCCTTCTACAATGGCAAATTGGTTTTTGCATCCTCTAAAATGGACATTAAGCTCAACGCCTCTGAGTGGGACGGAAAAGTATATAACCGACTTTACATCTCCTCCATCGGACGTTCCGGCAATCTGGATTCTCCTTATTTTCTGAAAAATCAGGTGCGCAGCTCCAATAGCGAAGGCCCACTGGCATTCTCCCCCGACGGCAGGACAGTGGCCTTCACCCGAAATAATTTTGTGGAAGGTACGCGTCAAATACCTTCCAGCGGCCTGCAGCTCAACCTTTTCGTTGCGGAATTCAACAACAACGGCGATTGGGTGAATGTACGCGCCTTCCCATTTGATGGCGGCGAGGAATACTCCACCGGATACCCAGCCTTTTCTTCAGATGGCAAGGCAATTTATTTCTCTTCCAACCGACCAGGAGGCTTTGGTGGTTACGATATCTACATCAGCCGACAATCCGGTAACTCCTGGTCTGCTCCGGAAAACCTCGGGCCGATTATCAATACTCCAGGAAACGAGATCTCCCCTTTCATGGATGCCTCCGGAAATCTTTTCTTCGCTTCCGACTACCAGTTCGGTTTGGGCGGATTTGATATTTTCCGTATTCAACAAACTGAAAACCGCTGGGGGCAACTCTTTCATCTTGGCAATGAGATCAACTCCTCCTACGACGACTACGGGCTCATCATGGACCCCATCAGCAATACCGGTTATCTGGTTTCCAACAGACCGGGAGGCCGCGGCTTTGAAGATATTTATCTGGTGAAAAATGCAAGTCAAAACTTTACCTTTTCCGTTACCAATGCGGCAGACGGCAGTCCCATACCGGGTGCCATTGTGGATTTTACCGGTTGTGGCGATGCAATTTATCAAACAGATATCAAAGGCCAATATGCTTTTCAAATTAAACAGTTCTCAAATTGCGAAGTATTGATTCGCAAAGAGGGATTTCAGGATTACCGATTCCTCCTATCCAATCTTGAAAATCAACAGAGCCGGGATTTTCAAATCAGGTTACTTGGTTCGCGCGACCTATTCTATGGAAGTGTGGTGGACAATCAAACCGGGACGCCCCTGCGGGACGTGAGAATCCAGTCAACCAATCAAGGTACCGGTGCTACTTCTGAGGTATTATCTGATGCGGCCGGGTATTACGCTTTAGCCATCAGTCCAGGAAATGTTTACATTCTTCGCTATACTCTTAACGGCTTTCAGGAAGAATCCCGAACCATTCGCACCGGCAGCGTAGTAGAACCTAATGCCCTGGGCACTTTTCGCATGCGCTCCAATTCTATTGGAAGTTTGCCGGATACCCCGCCGATCAAACCCAATACCGATTCGCCGCTACCATCAGGATTTTCGGTGCAAGTAGCCTCTATGAGCACCCCAGACGCTTCTGCCTTTCAGAAGTTGAGCAGCTTGGCCAATTTATACATCAAACCTGAGCGCGGAACCTATAAAATCAGGCTCGGTGTATTCAATACCCGCGCTCAGGCCGAAGAAATCAGGAATAAAGCCCGCCAAATGGGTTATCCGGAACCTTTTATCGTACAGGAAACCGGCGGAGTAATGGAAAATGGAATCAATAATAATCCAACCGGCACGTATATGATTCAGGTTTCGGCTATGCGTGACCCCCGCAATTTTGACGACTCCAAAGTTCGTTCCTTTGGTCCCGTGGTAGAACGCACCAAGGGGGCTTTCACCTTAAAGCTCATCAGC
>CAYTNI010000509.1:0-2410 GCA_964439115.1 uncultured Saprospiraceae bacterium | reverse complement strand
TGGGCAAGCCAGTTAGCGGCGTGGGCGTCCAGTTTTCAAGCGCTACCAGGAATATTGAAGCCTGGGCGGTTGAGGAAATGTGAGGCACAAAAAATGAACGGCCGTTTTCATTCCGCTAATATTAAAGACTCCACTTATATTCACCAGGCATTTTTGCCTTAGTACTCTAGAAGATGCTTTATTGCAAGACGAACTTTCTCTGCAGATAGAATCATGGTTTTCTCCAGGGTTTCATTCAATGGTACTGCCGGCAAATTCTCAGAGCCAATGGTTCGTACCGGGGCATCAAGATATTCAAAACAATGTTCCTGAATTCTTGCAGCCACACTCTGTGCAAAAGTATTGTGTACGGGCTCCTCTGTCACTACCAGGATTCGTCCGTGGCGCCTGGCCTGATCAAACAAAGCCTCTGTGTCAAGTGGGACGATAGTTCGCAAATCCAGAATGGTAACATGCCCGGGGAAATGCGCAGCAGCACGCAAACCCCAATGAATCCCCATACCGTAACTCACTACCAACAGAGCTTCACCGTTGGATATATGTTTTTGTTCTGCGTTCAGAACAATCCTTGCTTTCCCGAAGGGAACAACATAATCTTCAGAGGGCTCTACACTGCGTGCGGCATCTGTGCCAGGCACTTTACTCCAATAGAGACCTTTGTGTTCGAAAATCACCACCGGGTTAGGATCGTACCATGCTGCCTTTAAAAGACCTTTGAGATCGGCACCATTGCTGGGATAGGCAATTTTTATTACCCGGATATTGGACACAACAGATTCTACGCTGGAGGAATGATAAGGGCCTCCACTCCCATAGGCGCCGATGGGTACCCGAATCACACTACTGATTGGCCATTTACCGTTTGAGAGGTAACAACTGCGGCTAACTTCTGTGAATAATTGATTCAAACCAGGCCAGATATAATCTGCAAATTGTACTTCCACTATCGGCTTGAGCCCCACGGCTGACATACCGGCGGTACTGCCAATGATAAAAGCTTCCACTATGGGGGTATTGAACACCCGGTGGTCTCCGAATTTTTGAGCCAGCGTAGCACACTCTCTGAATACTCCGCCAAGTCGTCCACCTACGTCCTGGCCATAGATGAGACATTCCGGGTGCTTTTCCAATAACTCTTCAAGGGCGAATAAGGCACAATCTACCATCACCTTCTGCTCTCGCCCTGAAGGTTCACGGTCGCCACGTTCTTCCACAATGGGAGTGGGTGCAAAATCATGCGTAAATAAGTCTTCCGGATGAGGGTCTTCCGCATGGCGCGCCGCTTCAAAATCGTCGCGAACCAGCGCTTCGGCCTCTTGCTCCCAGCGTGTCAATTCCTCTTCTGCCCATCCTTCCTGAAGCAAAAGCTGCCGTAGAATGGGGTAGGGGTCGCGAAGGCTATGTGCTTCGAGGTCATCCCGATACCATTCCTTGCGTACGCCGGAGGTGTGGTGGTTAAGCAAAGGAACGGAGGCATGTACCAGGAATGGCCGTTGCTCCTGGCGCATTATCCGAAACACCTCCCTAAGTTCGGCGTGGCATGCGGAGAAATCGCTTCCATTCAGGCGACGAGCTTCGATACCGTGAAATCCTCTGACATACTCCGCTGCGTCCTGGGCGCGGGTTTCGGCTGCATTGGCCGAAATATCCCAGCCATTGTCCTGTACTAGATAAAGGATGGGAAGTTGTTTCAACGCGGCCATTTGAAAAGCCTCTGCCACTTCGCCCTCTGTCACGCTGGCATCACCTAGAGAGCAAAGTACGATAGGAGCATGCCCTGGTTCCCAATCTGCCATGCCATGCTGTGCTTTGTACCACAACCCCATTGCTGCTCCGGTAGCCGGTATGGCCTGCATGCCGGTAGCAGAAGACTGGTGAGGAATTTTGGGTTTATCCGGGTCGCGAAGGCTGGGATGGCTATAGTAGGTTCGGCCGCCTGAAAAAGGGTCGTCGCGTTTAGCCATCAACTGCAGCATCAGTTCGTAGGGACGCATACCTATGCCGAGCAGCATGGAATCATCGCGATAATAGGGGTACACATAGTCCTGAGGTTCCAGAAGAAGCGCCGCCGCCAATTGAATGGCCTCATGGCCTCTGGATGTGGCATGTACGTATTTAGAGGCAAACTTGAAGTTATCTTCATATACCTCAGACATACTTTTGGCAGTGGCCATCAACCTAAAGGCTTTGGCTAAAATCTCAGTATTTACAGGAGCAGCAATAGTCATGACCTTACTTTTGTTTAAAAGCCGCGATGGCATTCTTGGCAAAAGGACTGAGCACCAACGCTCCGCTGATGGCAGCGCGTTCCTGGAGCAGCGTGTCCCAGTGTGCGGCATCCTCCCAAAAGACCTGCTTTAGTTGACGCATAGCATCCATGGATGAAGCCCCCAGCGTTTGCGCCATTTGG
>CAYTNI010000508.1:0-2412 GCA_964439115.1 uncultured Saprospiraceae bacterium | reverse complement strand
CGTGCCGGAACTCTGCCACAGCAAGGCCGCGAAAATGGTCAGTGAAAGCGCAGCGAATGCCAGCGCCAGGGGCATGGGCTTCCTAAAGAACCTGCGCGGCGCCGGCTCCGCAAGATATTCCTGTATGCCGTATCCGGGCCTTGTCGCTCCCGGCACCTTCAACCGCCGTTGTACCAGCGCATCGAGATCCTTCATTTGATTGCCGGAGAGCAGCCCGGCTTCTAAGAGATCCTGCAGCAGTTGCCGGTGCCCGGGGTGCTGAGGATCGAGGGCGAAGCGGTGTACCGCCAGGTTGGTTTTCCATTCGAGCTGGGCAAAACTGCCCTCTACGCTCTGGCGCACTGCTTCCAGTTCTTCCGCTACCGCTTCGCGGGCAAGGCGCTCATCCTTCTCGGTGAGGCAATTTAGTAGCTCCAGTCGAAGCTGCGTATCCGGTTCATTCTGGCTCAGCCACGGGATGCGGGTGAGGCGCAGCAGCCGGTCGTGCGTGACGTCTATGCCGAGCTTTCGGCCGATGGCTACCGTGAGCGCAAAGTCGGGCGCCACGCTTACGGCAAGGGCGCAGAGCCATCGGAAGGCTTCGGCATCGGGTTGCAGAAACTCGCGGTGTGCTTCCGCACTATCCCAAAGCTCAAAGCGGGGATTGCGGTCTGTGCGCCTTGCTGCCAGGCTGCGCTCCCAGCTCCTGTAGGGCGCCGGCTCGTATTGCTCCAGCGCATCGAGCGCCTCCAGGCCCGCGAGCAAGCCCTCGGTATCGGCCGGGTAAAGTAAAAAATGGCGATGCAACAGCACTTCCTGCGCATACCAGCCGGAAACGGGAAGGGTGGTGAGAAGAAGGGATTTTTTCCAATGCAGCAGTGCGTTGAGCAGGGGGCGCTGCAAGGCCGGTTCCTCTCTGTTGCGGGTGTCATATAGCCCGTGGCCGGTGCCGATGAGCACCAAGCGACAGTTTTCGTATTGCTTGTGCAAATAGCTGAAGCCCACGCCGTCGGGATGGGCGTCGTTCCAGAAAC
The DNA here is from genome assembly GCA_964439115.1 of uncultured Saprospiraceae bacterium. Classification (GTDB taxonomy): domain Bacteria; phylum Bacteroidota; class Bacteroidia; order Chitinophagales; family Saprospiraceae; genus UBA2329. Next base: position 1,399 of record CAYTNI010000508.1, on the reverse strand, counting down.
TGCGAAAACTGCCGTCGTGGTAAAAAGCGCTGACCGGCGTATCCTGCTTCTGAAAAAAAGTGGCGAGCCGCTCAAACAGCCGCCCCTGCTGGTCCTGCGCAGAATGGCGCTCCACCAGGAAGAGGTAATCGGGTGGCGTGGTGTTGCGCTTTTCCATCAGCACGGGGTAACCACCGCCCTCCACAGTGGCCTGTACTGAGCCGGGTATGTCCAATTCGCGGTGTTCGCCCTCCTCCCTGCGCCGCAGCACCTCGGCCATGCGATAAAAGTCTGCAGGTGTGCTGATGCGTCCATCCGGCGGGAGGTACGGAATGAAATACGGTGCCTTGTCGTGAATGGGGTGTTCTTCCAGCAGGGTTTCTATCGGCCTGATAACCGGTTTTTGCGGCTCTTGCTGCCGCCATCTGTACAGCAACCAAAAAGATAAGCCTAAGGGAAGGATGGCCAATAACCAGGCCCAGGGTTTGGGTGTGTTTTTCGTAAAGGGGGGACTGGTGTCTGGAAAGAGTGGTTCTAGTTTTAGCAATGGCTTGTTTTGCTGTATGGCGTATTCGCGGGATTCGATGCTGAAACAAAAGTCATCCACATAGAGGATGCAGGCCACTTCAGCGGTGCTGCCCGCGCTAAAGGTATAGGTGGCGGAAAATCCTTCTATGGTATCGAGGCCGTTGAATACCCATTTGGCCAGCGTGTCAGCGCCGTATGGCCGGATGCCAAAGCGATAAGGTTTGTCGGGTTGCTCCGGGGTTTCGGGCAATGCCCACTCCGGCATGATGGGAGGTGTCGGGCAGTGAATGGCAAAGCGAAGGCTATCGGCTTGTTGTCCGACAGGATTGACCAAGGCCAGGATTTTTTCAGTGCCGTACCTTGTGGCGGTGTAGTCGAAGTAGCGGCCGATGCTCTGTGCTTCTACGGAGCCGGAAAGTGCATCGCGGAGCACCCACTGGTATCGGCCGGTATCGGCGCTTAGGGGTGTGGCTTCAAAGCGGTGCGATTGACCTTCGCGCAATACGGGGCTGAACTCCAATTCCCCTGCCTGAATCTGTAGCGTCGCCTGTGGTGGTTGCCACCATTTGTACACCAGGTAGGCGCCGGCCAGCAGGGCGACAATGCCTGCTGCGTAGGCCAGGAGGCGGAGTTTGGAAGGTTTTTTTTCGTCGGATTTTAAAGACGTGTCTTTCGGGGGTGGGATAGGTCCTTGTGCTCCGGTTGTTGCCGGCTCATCCGGCCACCACAGTTCCTCCTGTAGGGCAGTATCCGCGAGGTAGGCGTCCAGAAAATCGTAGAATCGTTGTTGTTCGGTGGCTGAAGTGGCGATGAAAGGGGCGAGGGTGTATTTTAGTTCGCGTAAGTTGCCAATGTGGCGTGCACCTTTTTGGTGCAGCAGACGCAGCAGGCG
>CAYTNI010000507.1:0-2414 GCA_964439115.1 uncultured Saprospiraceae bacterium | reverse complement strand
GATTCAGAAACATAGACTTAGCCGCATCCCATAATCCGCCTAGCGCTACTTTGGATTCTTCAGCCTTGGTAAGTTGGTCGGGGTTGGCGGGTTCGATTTTCAGGGCATCATAAGCCCGGAGAATGCCGTTGCCGAAGTATTTTTTCCATTCCTTGAAGACTTCGTCTTTTGCAGCAGATTTGTACAGCGCATTTCTTACTGCTTCCACTTTCATCCATTGTTTGCCGGGTTCATAGTAACCTTTGGCTTCGAGTTCCTTTTTGTGGTAGGCGATATAGAGGGCGGCGGCAGCGGCGATTTGGGGCGCGGCCGAGGAGGTTCCTCCGCCGCTGCGGACGATGGGGTAGGGGTTGGAGGCCCAGGGCAGGTTGGGTGTATAGGCGGCCAGCGCTTTGCCCATTCGGGAGGGAGGCCCCCAGGAGCCTTGCATGTATTGGGTGGTGATGTTGAAGCGCCCCGGCAGCATGAATTTCTGGTCGTAGGGCTCGTGGGAGTAGAGTGCTCCGGTGGCGCCAATTACCCTTGGGAAGGCCGCCGGGAAGAGCACGCATTTGGGCAGGAGAACGCCGGCGCCTTTGTACCAGCAGTTGCTCGCGGAGGTCACGATTACGATGCCGGCCTCATAAGCCTTGTCCACCATTTCGGCCATTTTGTTGCTGGGTTTTCCGGCAAGCGACATAGACACTACCTCGCAACCCAGGTCAATGGCACGTTGGATGGCCTTGCAAAAGTTGTCGGAGTTCCAGATGACCACAGAATCAGAAATCCGCATGGGAATGATTTCCGCCTCAGGAGCGCCGCCCACATAGCCTTTAAATTCGCCGAAGGTTTGATTGGGCTCAAGTTCTCTACCGGCGAGGATAGAACCAGTGCCGGTACCGTGGCCGTCCTGGCCTTCGTCGTCTATTTTGTCGAATGCGTGGTTGGGGTCTTCTCCTACGACGAAATTGGCGCCCAGTTCAAACTTAATATTTTTAGGCAATGCAATGTGTTCTTTCACATAGCCGGTATCCAGGTGGGCGATGCGCACTTTGGACATGGCGCCAGGGTTTTTCATTACTGCTTCCCTGGCCTTGGCGAGTTGGGTATGTTCCTCATCGAGGTGCCAGCCGATGGGTACTTTGGGATTCGTTGCGGCGGGTGGCCATTCCGGGATATAGTCCGGATTTTTCCGGTCGGCTTCCCTGCTGGTCGTTATGGGAGAGGGCAACAGGTTCACGGAAAGCAGGGGTTCTACTGTGGCCGATGGGAATTTTGCCCTTAGAGAAGCTTCGAGGGTGTGGGCGATGCTCCATGCCTGTTCCATGGGCACCTTGGGCATTTCAATTTCCCAAATATGCCGGGTGCCATGATTTTCGTGTCGCAGCAGTTTGATGTCGTTGCCCGGGTCAAGTTCATCCGCTCCGGATGCGCCCAGGATTTCCACCCGTAGTACTGCAGCCTTGGTTTTGGCCGGACTTTCGGGTGACCATCCGGCGGGGGGAAGTACAAATCCCGGATTGCCTTTAGCTTCGGGCAGGAGCGGGTCGCGATTTCCGGTGACCACATCGGCATCCGGGATATTGATTTTGAAGGGGTTTTCTGTGTCGAAAGCGGGGATGATACCTCCGTAGCGAAAAAAATTAGGGGTGGGAAAGGTGTAAAATCTGGATACGGACTGGATGAGCGCTTCGCCGGAGTGGTTTTTGTGTTTGCGGAGGAGTTGTTTCAGGGCTTCCGTAAAGATACCGTTTTCTGCACCGTCGTAGGTGACCTGGTGGTCCTGACAGGCTGCGAGCAGCATCACGGAAGCTTCTACGCCTTCCGCTTTGCGTTGAAACTGGAATGCTTCCAATAGCGGGCGGTAAACGGTATCATTAAAGTCTTCCTGAATGATTTGTGCCACTTGGGTGGGTAGGAGTCTGGCGGACATTCCCCTGGAGGCGGCGCGGCTCCTGGTGCTTTCGAGGAGCAGTTCGCTCAGGTTGATGCCGGTTTCCTTTCTTGTGATGGTGCCAGAGTGGCAGCTATCGGAAACGACGAGGATGCGGGTGCCTTTGGCGAAAGCCCTGAAACATTCGTAGAGTTCATCGTCGAGAAGCTGGCGGTCGTACAGGCACCAGGTCTGGTCGTAGGGCTCATTGTCGAGTCCGGCCTGTTTAAGGTTGGCGATGGTGCCGCCGTGTCCGGCGTAGGTGAGGAGCAGGATATCTCCGGGAGTCATTTTGGCGGCATAGTCGGCTAAGATACTTTTGACAGCAAAAGCGGTAGCCTTGCTGTCGTGTAGTTTGGCGGTGAGGTATCCCTCTTTGCGGGCGAATGATTCCCAGAAGATGGCATCATTGACGGCGGCTTTCAGGGGTGAGAGGCCATGGTAGTGTTTTGGGTCGGCCTTGTTGACGCCGATGTGCAGGCTGTATCCTTGGTGCATAACA
>CAYTNI010000506.1:0-2418 GCA_964439115.1 uncultured Saprospiraceae bacterium | reverse complement strand
ATTGAGTTGGAGTTCGGCAACCAAATCTTCGAGCGTGCGCTCGGATTCCGGGATGATGACATAAGCCGCGCCGCTGCCGATTCCGGTATTCAATGCAATAAAACCGGCATGGCGGCCCATAACTTCGATAAAAAAGATGCGGTCATGGGCATCTGCTGTGTCCCTGATTTTATCCACTGCTTCGATGGCGGTATTGACTGCTGTATCGAAACCGATGGTAAAATCTGTGCCGTAAAGGTCGTTGTCAATGGTGCCGGGCACTCCGACAAAGGGTACTCCGTATTCTTCATAAAGGAGGTGTGCACCCGTGAACGTTCCATTTCCACCGATGGCCACACAGCCGTCAATTTTATGGGCCAGCAGCGTTTCGTAAGCCATTTTTCTCCCTTCAGGCGTGCGGAAACGTTCACTGCGGGCAGTTTTAAGGAAAGTCCCCCCACGATGGATGATGTTGCTGACATCGGCGCGCTCGAGTCGGACCAATTCGCCTTCAATCATACCTTCGTAACCGCGTTTGATGCCATACACGTGCAGGCCGGAATAACTTGCAGAACGCACTACCGCTCTGAGCGCCGCATTCATGCCGGGGGCATCGCCTCCGGAGGTAAAAACGGCTAATCTTTTAATGTCTTTACTCATTGTATCGCCACACTTTGACCCAGGTGATAGCCTGTGAGATGATCGATTGGTTTTTGAATAAAAATGCCTGAGGTAAGGTTCCGCTCGGCGAGGATTACTTTGAGGATATCCTGAAAATAAAAGGCTACCGACCCTATAAAATGGATAGGGAGTGCATTGTACCCCTTGTACTTGCGCACGTGGCGGTCAATGAAAATTGAAAAGGCATTGTACAGCAGCCGCTGGATAAAAATATGGTCGCGGTGCGCTGAAAAGAAACGGGTGAAAGAGGCGAGATATACGTTCGGGGTTACTTCACTTTCATAGACGGAATCCAGGATGGCGCTTTCGCCGCCGGGATAGGCGGCATCGAACTCTTGTCTAAGGTCTGCCGGCATTTCGCGGTAAAAGTAGGTGCGGATGAGTTCCTTGCCCAGCCAGGTACCACTACCCTCATCTCCGATGAGATAACCGAGGTTAGTGACATTGTCTGTCACATGGGTGCCGTCGTAGAGGCATGTATTGGATCCGGTTCCAAGGATGCAGGCAATACCCGGGTCATTGCCACAGGTTGCCCTGGCGGCGCCGAGCAGGTCGTGTTCTACGTCAATTTCGGCATTGGGGAACATACGCTTTAGCGCCTCTCGAACCCTACCGGTGCGGCTGTCATCCCAGCAACCGGCGCCGTAAAAATAAACCTCACGGGCTTCACTCAATGCATCATTTCCCTGAAATGCCGGACTGAGCAAACGAAATATTTCCTCTTCATCCAGGAAAACAGGATTAGCACCTTGGGTATGCAAATTTTCGACACCGGATTCTCTGACGATTTGCCAATCCGCCTTGGTAGAACCACTATCCACAACGACTATCATAGTGCATTGGATATTTATTAACGCACAAAGGTAGTGTTATTCTTACACTAAGATGGAAAAATGAGGCAATTTTCAAAAAGTGGCCCTCGTACATAGCGGTACGAGCAAAAAACATGTCTTTGTTGGCATGGAAAGCTCAAAAGTGAAACAAGATTGCCGGAAAAAGCAAAATTTTCCGAATATTTGGAGGTTCAAATCCAAAAGTTCATGACAAGACTGGATCAACGCCTTCAAAACTGGATTGCCCGGATTCAGCAACTCAATGATTGGGTGGGAAAAAGTATATCCTGGCTAACTTTTGCCTTGGTACTCCTGGTCGTAGTGGATGTGGTGTATCGGCGGGCACTCAACGACACGAAAACGTGGATTATGGAGTTGGAATGGCACCTTTTTGCCCTCATTTTTTTAATTTCGGCAGGATATGCTTTTCTGCATGACCGTCATGTGAGGGTGGATTTGTTTTACACCAGGTTCAGTAAAAAGGAAAAAGCATTGGTCGATTTAGTGGGGGGTGTCTTATTTCTTTTGCCATGGTGCGCTATGATTATATACTTTGGATTCTTTTTCAGCAAAGATGCATTCCGTCTGGGCGAGGGTTCCCCTGATCCCGGAGGCCTTCCTGCGAGGTTCCTGATTAAATTTTCCATGGTTGTTGGAGCTTTTTTGTTGATGCTGCAAGGAATAGCCACTATTTTTAGGGCCATCCTGGTTTTAAGAGGTCAACATACCGGCCTGGATGAGGAAGAATTACATGAATCCCTTTAATTAACAGGCATGGAGATTATTGCACTCATACTTTTTCTAAGTATTTTTATTCTGATTCTGTATGGTTATCCGGTAGCCTTCACCCTTGGTGGATTGTCCATCCTTTATGCCATTTGTTTTCTGGATATTTCTGTGATGGCGGCCTTACCCATGCGCATCA
>CAYTNI010000505.1:2143-2426 GCA_964439115.1 uncultured Saprospiraceae bacterium | reverse complement strand
ATACCCTGTTTGGTATTGTTGTGGATATCTTCGATCAGTAATTTGAAATTTTTATTGAAATTGGGTTGAGGTTTTGCCCCGAGGGAAAAAACCTGATCGAACGCGAAGGGCTGTTTTTGGTCATTGGGACAAATCAGGGAAAATGCGGGGAGATCCTCCATGAGTTCCCTGGGGAGCAAGAAGGAGCGATCTTTCAGGATTTGCTTGATTTCATACTCATCGAGGGAAGAAATGCTATCGGCAAAATCCATGGCCTGTTGAATGTTTCCTAAATAATAATTAA
>CAYTNI010000505.1:0-2133 GCA_964439115.1 uncultured Saprospiraceae bacterium | reverse complement strand
TCCATGGCCTGATCAAAGCACAATTGAATTTTGTCGAGGAGGTTATCGGTATCCTTGAGTACGAGGATGGTATCCTGGGGCATTACGCTTAGCAAGCTTTGTTTTTCGACGGTATGCTGACCGGCTGCCATATTGGGGACGATATTGATCCGGGAAAGCTCCCGGATGGATCGCTGATCCAGGGGATTGAAATTTCTGATGCTTTCGATTTCCTCATCAAACATCTCAATTCGATACGGATACTCATTGCCGAAGGAGAAAATATCCAGGATGCCTCCGCGGAGGGCATACTGTCCGGGTTCGTACACAAACTCTTCCCGTTTGAAATAAAACCGTTGAAGGTTTTGTAGTGTTTCGTTTAAATCAATGAGTTCTCCTTTTTGGAAGGAGAGTTTATTGGCGGATAACTGGCCGGGATCAACGACTTTTTCGAATAATGCCTCGGGGTAGGTAACGATAACGGCCCCTGTTTTGATGGCATCTATCTGATTAATGATCTCGGTTCGTTGCTGGATATTGGTGCTATCGAGTCGTTGAAAGGCTCTTGGGCTTTTGAACGAATCGGGCAGCAAGAAAACTTTGTTGGCGGATAGCAGGGCCTCCAGATCGTTTTGAATATAGGCTGCTTCTTCTTTGTCATTGGCTACGATGAGAAAGAAAGAAGGCTTATTTTTGAACAAGCTGGCAATGATGAATGCGAGTTGTGATCCGACAACGCCATTGATTTTCACCTTTTTGCCGGGGACGGCGACTACCTGGCCAATAGCCTTTACGGTAACATTGGCCTGATAAGTATCCGTAATAGAATGGGAATTGTTCACGTGTTAGGAGGTAAGTTCGTAAGCAATGAAATTTTTCAAAGTCCTATTCTAATTCAAAAAAACAGTAATTGGTTTATTTCTCTCATTAATTGTTAAAAAAATCTTTTTGGTATGGCAAAAACAGTTGCTTTTCTTTTTGTTACTTTCCTCTTTGTTTTTCCTGCTTGCAGTCAGGAATCCGGTACTACGGACAAGGGTAGTCAGGCCGTTGTGAAGGAAGGGGCGTCGAATTATCCTGCAAGTGCGGTCATTGATGCAGCAACCTTCAAATCGCGTTTGGAGCAGATGCCGGATGCCATTTTAGTGGATATCCGCACGCCTCAGGAGTTTAACTCCTGGCACATGGAAGGCGCCAAAAACATTGACTTCTATCAAAGTTCTTTCAATGACGAGATCAGTAAATTGCCGCGTGATAAGCCTGTTTTTATCTATTGTCACTCAGGTAACCGCAGTGGTCAGGCGGGTCAGCGGATGGCTGCTATGGGATTTCAGCATGTTTATGACCTTCAGGGAGGAGCATCGCGCTGGCCTTTCAGGTAGCATAAGGATCTAAATTGGGCTTTTCGTGTATGGGCTATCTCAAAACTCCTGAGCGGTTAGGACCTTTCATTATCGGCAGGTTAATTTTGAGATAGCTTCTAAACATTCCTTTAGAAGATCTGTTTCCTATCCGTATTATCAAAAATGCGTATAGTGAGTTCAAAAAAAGTAATTGTAATTGGTTCGGGTTTCTCTGGGATTGCGGCAGCTACCAGTCTTGCAGACAAGGGGTATGACGTGACTATTCTGGAAAAAAACGAAGGTCCCGGTGGCCGGGCGAGGGTATTTGAGGCGGAGGGTTTTGTTTTTGATATGGGTCCCAGCTGGTATTGGATGCCGGATGTGTTTGAAGATTACTTTAGCCGCTTTGGCAAGCGCCCCTCTGATTATTACGATTTAAAAAGGCTTGATCCTTCTTATACGATACGTTTCGGTCCGGGCGCGCCTATGGAGGTACCTGCGCGTCTGGAGGATTTGTTTGAATTATTTGAGCGAAGAGAGCCGGGTAGTGCTGAAAAGTTGAGGTTTTTTCTCAAAGAGGCTGCTTACAAGTACGAAGTCGGCATGTCTGAATTTGTGCATAAGCCGGCGCATTCGATCATGGAATTTGCGGATATCCGGATTTTGATGAGTCTGTTTCGGCTGCAGATGTTCAGATCCATGGGCAAGTATGTGCGTAAACTATTTAAGGATCCCCAGTTGATTCAGTTGTTGGAGTTCCCGGTGTTGTTTTTGGGAGCTACTCCTGACAATACCCCTGCTTTGTATAGTT
>CAYTNI010000504.1:0-2431 GCA_964439115.1 uncultured Saprospiraceae bacterium | reverse complement strand
AAAAGTTGTTGAAGGAAATCAACTTGTTCGATGTCTATGAAAATGAAAACCAATTAGGGAAAGGGAAAAAATCCTACGCGGTCAGTTTCATTTTTGAAGATTATACCAAGACCTTACAAGACAAGGAAGTGGACAAAGTGATTAAAAAGCTCATTGAACAGTTTGAACAACAACTTGGAGCCGTGATCCGACGTTAAAATAGTAATCCAGCTTTGCCATGAATCTTATTGAATTATCCGAAAATATAGATAGCAAGATAAGGTTACTGGTTCAAAAGCTCGATGCATTACAAGCGGAAAATTTAGCATTGAAACACGAATTAGCACAGATAAAACAGCAATTAAACAAACAAACATTAATTAGCAATAAATCAGAAGATACAATAAAGGGTCTGGCCAATAGGGAAAGCCAGGAAATGCCGGATGGGATAGTGGATGTGAAGCAACAACTGGATTATTATATCCATAAATTGGATAGATGCATAGCGTGGCTGGAAAAGGAGTAAATTTGTATGAGTGAAAAGGAGTTGAAGACAATTACCGTGCTGATCGCCGGAAAATCTTTTCCGCTGAAAATAGACGCGGCCGATGAACTCCTTATTCGACAAATTGAAAAAGAGGTGAACGATAAGGTTAATCAACTTCAAATGACGTACAAAAACAAAGATAAGCTGGATTATCTTTGTATGATTGCCCTTACGTATGCCGTTGATCTTCATAGATCTGAATCCGAAAACGCCCGCGATGCCGTCTTAGCTTCCCGTCTCTCTTCAATTGATGCCTTTCTGGAAAAAGCTATGTCCTGATTTACCCTTTATAAATTAGGTAGCCCAGGTAATAGGAAGTGCCTGGTAGTCATTTTTTTACAGTTAAATTGAAACTATGGATATAGGGTTAATTATTGGGTCCGTGATAGCCGGTTTAGTATTAGGCTTTGTGGTGGCCCAGGTAATCAGTAAGCGGGTGCAGCAGAAAAAGCTGGAGGAAGCCAACTTGAAGGCAGATCTGCAGATCAAGGAGGCGCGCCTGACCGCTAAGCGCATTACCGATGAAGCAGAGTTACAGGCCAAGCAGTACCTGGCCAATTCGGAGGCGAAGAATGAATCCATCAAGCAAAAGAAGATTCAGGAGGCCAAAGAGCGTTTTGCAAAGCTAAAGTCTGAGTTTGAAAACCAGAAGGCCAATCAGCTGATCGAGCTGAAAGACCGTGAGTTTGAGATTAAAGCGAGTGAAACGGCTTTTTTACAGAAGCAGGAGAAGTTCCAGGAACAGGTTCAGGCTGTGGATAAGCAAGTAGCCGAACTGGATCAGAAAAATGCTGAGATTGTCGCGATTCGCGAAAATCTTGAGAAACAGCTCAAAATTTTGGCTAAACGCAAAGAAGAGCTGGACAAAGCCAACGAAAAGCGAATCAAGGAACTGGAGACTATTGCACGCATGTCCGAGCAGGAAGCCAAAGAGCAGTTGCTGGAGGCTGTGAAGGCTAAGGCAGAGACAGAATCTATGGCTATTGTTAAGGAAACGATCGAGCAGGCCAAGGTTACCGCCAATAAAGAGGCTAAAAAGATTGTTATCCAGAGCATTCAGCGGATGTGTGCCGAATATACGATTGAGAATACGGTTTCTGTATTCAACCTGGAGTCAGATGATCTTAAGGGCCAGATTATTGGTCGGGAAGGAAGAAATATCCGGGCATTGGAAGCGGCTACCGGTGCAGAGATCGTGGTGGACGATACGCCGGAGGCTATCGTTATTTCGAGTTTCGATCCTATCCGCAGGGAGGTATGCCGACTTGCATTGAAGAAGTTGGTGGCTGATGGTCGTATTCACCCTGCTCGTATCGAGGAGGTGGTGGCCAAGACGCGCAAACAGCTCGACGAGCAAATCATCGAGATCGGAGAGCGTACAGTGATTGACCTGGATTTGCACGGTCTTGACCCGTACTTAGTGAAAATGGTAGGAAGAATGCGTTTCCGCTCTTCTTATGGCCAGAATTTGCTCAAGCACTCGATTGAAACCGCACAACTTTGTGCGATTATGTCGGCAGAACTTGGACTGAATCCAAAACAGACCAAGCTTGCTAAGCGGGCAGGTCTCTTGCATGATATCGGAAAAGTAGCCGAGGAGGAATCTGAGTTGTCACACGCTATTTTGGGTATGAAGTTGTGCGAAAAGTACAAGGAAAACCCCATTATTTGCAACGCGGTAGGAGCACACCACGACGAGATCGAAATGAATAACATCATCTCGCCCATTGTTCAGGCTTGTGATGCTATTTCGGGAGCGCGTCCGGGTGCCCGTAGGGAGATCCTGGAGAGCTATCTCAAGCGCATTGGTGAACTTGAGGAGTTGGCTATGGCGCATGACGGGGTACAAAAGGCTTATGCGATGCAGGCGGGTCGTGAGTTGCGCGTGATTGTAGAGAGTGACAA
>CAYTNI010000503.1:0-2434 GCA_964439115.1 uncultured Saprospiraceae bacterium | reverse complement strand
GCTATTTCTTCGGGTCCCGGAAGGGGCGCAAACAATTGGTCCTTGGTATAATTCATGTCAAAATCGGCGTACACGATGGTTTCCCAGTCGGTTCCCGAAAAGGTGGTCCCATTGGTATTCGCAATGCTCAGGGAAGACTGTAGCTCCGGGCCAAACGGGATATTGACATTGAGCCCCACACTTCGCTCCAGGCGTCGGTTTTCTTCTGCACTGCTTACATGACGAATCATGACTCCTTCAAACTGTTGGAGGTAGTAAGCGTTGCCGATATAAGCGGGATTGTCGGCGTAAAATTTCCAGAGCTGAAACATCAATTCGGTCGTACGAGCATCGTTGGCATCGAGTATGGCCTTCAAGGGCGACACAAAAGAGCCCGAAAGGGCAAAAACCGTGGACTCGCGCTTGCTGTCCGTCTCAAATGCCGTCCGGAAAGCAGTATATGGCGGTTCTATGCCGGCATCCAGCGCAGCTTTAAGATAACCCCCGCAGGTTTTGGTCAACATATAGGTATCAAAATTGCTGTCGGGATCCACTGCAAAAAGATGGCTCTGTTGACCAGGATTGATCAGGCGGGTGGGCACAAATTGAATATCGTTGAACAACATGTTCTTTTCGTTGCGGCTAAAGACGTAGTACATCAGTCCGCCGCCTTTGATATCAGCCACTTCGACCTGCGTGCGCAGATCTCTTTTCCCGAGGAAGCGGGCTATATCGGAAGGCACAAAATCCCGTTTGCCGGGCTGGGCGACGAATCCGCAGTAATCTGCATGTTTTTTGAAGGTATTTTGCAAAGCGTACCCCAGCGAGTACCGGGAATGTACTTTGATCGGTGGCCAGTTCTCAGCCCGGTACGCTTCCAGTTTTTCACTGTACTTGTCCAGATTTTGGCCGTAGGCCGGCAAAAAAGCAAAAAAGCAACTCCATACAAAAAGCAAAATACTGCGGAAGGTCATCCTTGAGTGATTTTATGTTTTAGTTCTTATACAATTCTTTACCCGCAGCTTCGTACTTGTCACCCGCCGTCCAGGTAGGCCGGCCTTCCATATTGGCGATCCAGCGGGCTACGTGGGTGTAGGACTGACAATACTTCAGCACATAGCCGAAGTCCAGACTATCTGCATCATCGGTCACCTGGTGGTAATATTTGGATATCTCGGCATCAAAATCCTTGAATCCACCACTGAAGGTGATACAGGGTACTCCCTTGGAAGCAAACTGTACGTTATCTGAACGATCAAACAGGCCTTGTTCGGGTGCAGGATCAGGAAAAACTTTTAACCCTACAGCCTCAATTCCATTTTTTACCTGCTGATCCGTGCCTGTACGGCCAAAACCGATGATTGAGATCAGTTCTGTATCGTTATAACCGGCATTGTCGGAGTTTAGGTTGAAGATCGTTTTTTCCAGCGGAACCACAGGGTTCTCCGTGTAGTAGCGCGCACCCAACAATCCGATTTCTTCCCCCGTAAGGGCAATTAGCAGTATGGATCGCTTGGTGGGGGCTTCTACCAAAGATTTGGCAGCGGCAAGGACAGATACGGTACCCAAACCATTGTCGCGGGCGCCGTTAAAAATCGTATCCTGGCTCTGGGGATCATTGCTCTTTCCGGTACCTACGTGATCGTAGTGAGCGGTAAGCACCACAAATTCATTTTTGAGTTCGGGATCCGTTCCTTCAATCCATCCGATCACATTCTGAGCGGGGACATCCTCTACTGTAGCCCCGGAAGAAGCAAAACTCACTTTTTTGTCGTTCATGTTGCTCAGCTTATTGATCATCGCCTTATCGGGTTCGTTGAGCCAGCCATAGGCCAAACCAGCGCCTCCATCTCCTTCTTCCTCGCTCTTTAAGGTAGGACGGCTACCGCCAAAAAGATTGGAAAAGATATCCCAGGGGTAAGACAGCGTATAAATCTCGATCAACGCCACGGCTCCTTTCCCGGCAGCAATACGCTGCTTGGTCTGGCGGCGCGCCATGCGGAAAACGGTCTGAAAATCGCTGCTTTCCTGGGTTCCGGCCAGTACCAGCACGACCTTGCCTTTCACATCCAGACCGGCATAGTCGTCTATCCCTTTTTCAGCATCTACCATCCCGTGGTTGGCAAAAACCACCTTCGCAGCGGATGCATTTACGGGTGCTCCGGACAACAAAAGCAGGTTGCTGCCCTGGTTATAGGTTTTGCCTGCAATTTTAAGGGATCCGCTGGCCGGCTTCATCCGGTTTTCCAGTGCAAAAGATTGCAGATAACTGTCCATGCCGGGAGCCTTTTTCAGGCCATAGGCCTCAAAATAACTGGCCAGGTAATGGGCAGCCATGTTGTTACCGGGTTCGACCGTGCGACGCCCCTGAAGTGCATCCGATGCCAAAAAGCGCATGTGTCCCTCCACGAAAGACTGTTGCAGCGCCAGTTCGGGATACGGAAAAGACTGAGCC
>CAYTNI010000502.1:0-2445 GCA_964439115.1 uncultured Saprospiraceae bacterium | reverse complement strand
AATGCAAAAGCCCTTTAGCAAAGTGGGCAGCGAAAATATGGGGTGGGTTGAAATGAAGCTCCGGGAAACTTCAAGTTGGTTGGTAGCAAATACCCTCATAGTATGGTTTTGTTGGGAAACTGCCAAGAGAAAGGCAATTCTTATTTAACACAAAATTAGGAAAATTCCAGTATCTATTATTGTTAAAATCTTACTCAAATATGACATTTGCACTGGAGTGACAGTGTACTTTTGCGCGAAAAAAAATGACCAGGCATCTATTTGTCACGCTTTCGCTCATCACATTCCTCGCTACGGCACATAACGCTCAAACGGCAGATACCTTGCGTTACCCGCAGGAAAAGCACCTGCGGAACCTTCGCCAGCTCACTTATGGCGGCAACAATGCCGAAGCGTACTTCAGTTTTGACGATAAAAAAATTGTCTTCCAATCCGACTATACGGCCTGGGGCGTTTCCTGCGATCAGATTTTTGTGTCATCTCTCGGCAAGAGCAATATGAAATCCAAGGCGCCCCGGATGGTCAGCACCTCGCAGGGCCGCACCACCTGCTCCTATTTCATGCCCGGCAACAAAACCTTCGTCTATGCCTCAACGCACCTCGGCGATGCTGCTTGTCCGCACGTGCCGCCCCGCGGAGAGAAGTATGTCTGGCCCATTTATGATACCTATGATATTTTCGTAGCTGATCTGAAAGGGAAAATCGTCAAACAATTGACGAATACCCCCGGCTATGATGCTGAGGCCACGGTATCGCCCAAGGGAGACAAAATCGTCTTCACTTCTATGCGTTCCGGTGACCTTGAACTGTGGACCATGGACATTGACGGGAGCAACCAGAAACAAGTAACTTCCGGCCTTGGCTACGACGGTGGCGCATTCTTCTCACCCGATGGCACCAAGTTAGTGTTCCGCGCATCTCGCCCGCAAACCCCCGAAGATATTCAAACCTACAAGGAGCTCCTCGCCCAGGGACAGGTTCAGCCTACCAACATGGAAATTTACACTTGTAATGTGGACGGTTCTGACCTGCGGCAGTTGACCCAGCTCGGCAAGGCCAACTGGGCGCCCTTCTTCCACCCTTCCGGGAAGAAGATTATTTTCAGCTCCAACCACAAATCCCAGCGCGGCTTTAGTTTTAACCTTTACATGATTGACCTCGACGGTAAAAACCTCGAGCAGATTACTTTCGACAAGACTTTCGATGCCTTCCCGATGTTTTCTTTCGACGGCAAAAAGCTGATTTTCTCCTCTAACCGCAACAACGGTGGCACACGAGATACCAACCTGTTTATTGCCGACTGGGTGGACTAAACAATCGCCCTATGTCGGAGGTAGATAACTACATAGCCAATTTCCCGGAGGAGGTTCAGTCCATTTTGAATAAAATCCGAACCGTCATCCTCGAGGCAGCTCCTGAATCCAGGGAAGAAATGGCCTACGGGATGCCCGGATACAAACTAAAGGGTAAGCCACTCGTGTATTTCGCGGGCTACCGGTCCCACATCGGCTTTTACGCGACACCTACCGGCCATGCCGAGTTCAGGGAGGCGCTGGCCGGGTACAAGCAGGGAAAAGGGTCTGTGCAGTTTCCGCTTACCAGACCAATTCCCTATGAATTGATCCGAAGCATCGTATTGTTTAGGGTTCGGGATGTTTCCACCTCTTGAAGGCCAACTTGTCGTTGTTGGCGAATTTTCGCTATCTAATTTGCCCATTTTTCTACCTTTGCGGGTATGGGAGCGAAAACTCAGCACGAAAGGATTATTACAGGTCTGAAATTCAAACAGTTAAGGCAAGCGAAAGGCATGTCGTTTTCAGACCTTGCCCAAAGCAGTGGGCTTTCCATTTCTTATCTCAATGAGATTGAAAAAGGCAAAAAGTATCCCAAGGACGAGAAAATGGATGCCCTGCTGGCAGCCCTCGGCACCAACCGGGAGGAGCTGGATTCACCGCTGATTTTCAAGAATCTGGCCCCGGTTACGGAGCTCCTCGAGTCCAACTTTCTCAACGAATTGCCACTGGAACTTTATGGGATTGACCTTGCCAAGGTGGTAGAGCTTATTGCCAATGCCCCTACACAGGTTGGCGCTTTTATTTCCACGCTGCTGGACATTTCCCGCAACTACGCCCTTAGGGAAGAAAATTTCTACTTTGCTGCCTTGCGCTCTTACCTCGAGCTGCATCAAAATTATTTTCAGCCACTCGAGGATGCTGCAGCCTCTTTTATAGCTGAATTTCACCTTCCTGAGAACCGTCCACTCTCGCCGGAGACGTTGGGTCGTCTGCTTGAGACGGAGTACGGATATACTATTCATGAGGGCGGGTTAGATGCCTGGACGGAGTTGCGCAATCTGCGGGCGGTATTTGTGCCTGCCCAAAAAGCCCTGTTGCTGAACAGCAACCTCAGCACTAACCAGCGTGCTTTTCAGTTTGGCAAGGAACT
>CAYTNI010000501.1:857-2453 GCA_964439115.1 uncultured Saprospiraceae bacterium | reverse complement strand
ACCTTGGACCTACGGATTAACAGTCCGCCGCTCTAACCAGCTGAGCTAAGGAGGCATTTCTTATTTGCAACTTAGACCGGCGATCAGAGCGTATCCGAACCTTGGGGCTACGGATTAATCCCGCAGGACTGCGGGACCGCTCTAACCAGCTGAGCTAAGGAGGCATTTTTTGCGTTGCCCTTCCTTTAAAAGGCGAGTGCAAATTTATTGCAAACCGAAATAAAGTGCAATATTTGTGCTGAAAAAATCAAAAAAATATTCCATGAGTTTATTGACGGTCGGTACGGTTGCTTTTGACGACATTGAAACGCCCTTTGGCAGAGCGGAAAAAGCCATTGGCGGGGCGGCAACTTACATCACTTTGGCAGCTTCCTATCTGACGGATGACATCCGGCTGGTTTCGGTGATCGGGGATGATTTTCCGCAAGCGACCCTGGACCTGATGCGGGAGCGCGGGATCGATCAGGAGGGTTTACAGATCCGGTCCGGAGAGAAGTCGTTCTTCTGGGCGGGAAAGTACCACAACGATATGAACTCGAGGGATACGCTGGATACGCAGCTCAACGTACTGGCTGACTTTGATCCTGTTTTACCGGAGCGTTACCGTGATTCCCGCTACCTGATGCTTGGCAATCTCACTCCTGCGGTGCAAATGCGGGTGATCGAACAAATGAAAGCGCCGCCGCGTCTGATCGGGTTGGATACGATGAACTTTTGGATGGACAGTGCGCTGCCGGAGCTTTTGGGAGTGTTAAAGGAAGTGGATGTGTTGATCATCAACGATGAGGAAGCCCGGCAACTTTCCGGAGAATACGCGTTGGTAAAAGCTGCCGAACGGATCCACAGGATGGGGCCCCGTTATATCGTCATAAAGAAGGGGGAGCATGGTGCGTTGCTCTTTGGCGAAGACCGGATCTTTTTTGCCCCGGCTCTTCCCCTGGCGGAAGTGTTTGATCCCACCGGCGCCGGAGATACCTTTGCGGGAGGTTTTATGGGTTTTTTGGCGAAGACTGATGAAATTTCCTTCGAGAATATGAAGCGCGCCGTAATCTACGGTTCGGCTATGGCTTCCTTCAGTGTAGAAAAGTTTAGCATCGAACGCCTGTTGAATCTAACCGAAGCAGACATCCAGGGCCGGATCGGCCAGTTTGTGGATCTGGTGAACTTTGAAGTGTAGTCTTACTTTACAGGTTTTTTTTAAAAGTTCATCTTTTTGGAGCTTTCTGATGCAAGAATTAGTGTACATCTTTGTCGTCAGGAAAACCAATCCTGATGAAATATTCCCCAAAGATCCAAATGCTCTTGCGTGAGCAATTCCCTCTGCTTATATCTCTTCTTTTGTTGGCGGTTGCGGCATGGCTGCACTTGTTCGAGTCGCTATTCGGCATTTCGCGGGTGGAGGAAATAGCCTTGATCATCCTGTTGACTACCGCCTTATTCTGGATTTTGGAAGCTATACCGCTTTATATTACCAGCCTGGGGGTATTGTTGATGCACCTCTTGTGGTTGTTGCCGGCACTGGAACAGGCAGGGATTGAGGCCGGCAGGGATGATTTTTTTCTGTTCCACGGCTTTGTCAAAATCCGCCTTGTAGGC
>CAYTNI010000501.1:0-847 GCA_964439115.1 uncultured Saprospiraceae bacterium | reverse complement strand
GAGATATCACCTTGTTATTCATGGGCGGGTTCGTGCTTTCTTCCTTGCTCAACAAATATGGGTTGGCCCGCCTGATGGCGGAGTGGATGTTGCGCCGTACCGGTCAGGACCCTGCCCGGGTTTTATTGGGCATTATTGCAATCGCATCCGTGTTGTCGATGTGGATGAGCAATACGGCTACCGCCGCCATGATGTTTGCCATTGTGGGACCTATCCTTTCCCGTTTGCCGGGCACGAGTACTTTTGCGAAGGGGCTTGCGCTGGCTATTCCTTTTGCCTGTAATTTGGGTGGGCTGGGAACCCCCATTGGTACGCCTCCTAACGCTATTGCAATGGAATACCTGCATCAAGCCGGGATCAAGGTGACCTTTATAGGGTGGATGTTATACGTTGTTCCTCTCATGCTGCTTCTGCTTTTCCTCCTATGGCGGACGCTGTTATACTTTTTTCCTCCCGGGGCACTGAAGATCCAATTCGATTTCGAGGAGGATACGGGGTCTTTTTCCATCCGTCAGTACATGGTCGTTGCGATCTTTGTCCTTACCGTTCTGGGTTGGCTTACCTCGGGAGCCACCGGTTTGTCTGCTGGAACAATAGGTCTGATGGTGGTTATTGTGTCCTTTGGGTTGAATCTGTTAAGCACACGGGATTTCAGAGGGATATCCTGGGACATTCTCTTCATGTTGGGTGGAGGCTTGTGTTTGGGGGTGGGATTGAAGGTGAGTGGGCTGACGGGCACGATTTCCGGCAACATTCCCATTGCGCAGGGCTGGTGGATCGCTTTCGGGGTTTTAGTGTTGCTGGCGTCTGTAATGACTACATTCATGAGCAATACTGCCACAGCTAA
>CAYTNI010000500.1:0-2466 GCA_964439115.1 uncultured Saprospiraceae bacterium | reverse complement strand
TGTTAGCCGCCGGAACGCTTACTATTGACGTAACCCTCCTGCTTTAACAGTTGCAAGACCCTTTCCCTGTGATCTCCCTGAATCAGAATTTCGCCATCCTTCACCGCTCCTCCTACGCCACATCGCGTTTTTAACAGCTTGCCGAGGCGCTCGAGGTCTTCTTTTGGACCCATAAAACCAGTCACCAAGGTGACTTCCTTGCCTCCCCGCTGCTTCCTATCCAGGGAAATTCTCAACTGTTGCTGGTTCGGAGGTAGTAACACTGCTTCCTCCTTCTCCTCCCGGGGAAACTGAAAATCAGGATCGGTAGAATATACAAGTCCGCTCTGATTTTTATTTTTCTTACTCATGGACGTCCGGTTATTTTGCCACAACACCTCTGAATTTGCTTTCGATTATCATGGCATTTTAAAAAATTACACTAAAAGATATTTTACCTGTGCGCCTCTTTAAACCCTTAACCGTGTAAGACCACCACCCCGAGTTCAGTGGCCAGTTGGTCGTGAATCTGCTTGAAGCGCATAAACGTCTGGACGGCTTTTTTGATTCCTTCTTCGTCTTGCCGGGCACTTGACTCTGCAATTTGACTCCGTGCAGCCGCAATCCTTCGGCCCAACTTGCGAAGTAAGAACCTTTTCAAAGCCTGAACACTGTCCAAGTGGAAATTTTCACCTGGCATCTTTTGTGTTCGCAGCTCAATGTTCCACATCAATGACCAGTTCGGACTGTACTCATATGGCTCACTGAGCAAATCTACGGCCAGTTTGCTAATCTCCCGATCTGTATGCTGCAAAAAATAATGCGCGTTGAGCATCGAGCGTCTGTCCAACAAACAGTCCATGGTTTCTTTGACGATTCTTGCATATAGAGGATTGTCGAATTCCTCCAGTACATCCTCTATATGGCCAATGACAAACTCTGCCACGGAGATGTGTTCCTCAGCGTCAAACTCTTCCTGTCCAAAGGCAATCAGCACGCGTGCAATGTCTTTTTCCTGAAATTCGTCACCCGTAATGGCTGCGGCTTGCGCTACACCTTCAGGAGTGGTAGCAGGATCTGATGGCACAGGTTGGAGCGTACCTTCATCACTCGCTGATTCCGCTCTTCTGGTGCTTTGTCTTTTCTGTAGTTGTGCGGCTACAAGTTTATTGGTTTCACTCATCAGGGTGGCCTCTTCCACTTGCACGACTTTGGCACATTCCTGTACGAACAAGGCGCGCTTTAAGGGGTCGGGAATCCTGGCGATACTGCCCACAATATCCTTGATGACGGCACTTCGCTTCACGGGATCAGTTCCGGCATCCTGCATGAGCAAGTCAGCCTTGAACAGGATGAAATCTTTTGCCTGGTGTTGTAGGTAATTCCCAAATTCGGTGATTCCGGCCTTCCGCATGAAGGAATCCGGATCTTCACCTTGCGGTAATAAAACGATGCGAACATTGAGATCCTGCTCCAGCGCAAGGTCTAACCCGCGAAGGGCCGCCTTAATACCGGCGGGGTCGCCATCGTATAAGATTTTAAGCTGTGAGGTGTTTCGCTTGATAAGTCCGAGCTGCTCAGGTGTCAGGGCTGTACCGGATGATGCTACCACATTTTCTACACCAGCCTGATGCAGGGAAATTACATCAGTATAACCCTCCACAAGGATGCATTCATCCTGCGTGCGGATGGCTTTCCGTGCCTGGTAGATGCCGAAAAGCACCTTGCTCTTTACATAAATCTCCGTTTCCGGTGAATTGATGTATTTGGGTGCTTTGGCGTGACTACCCATAATTCTTCCGGCAAAGGCAATTACTTTTCCGCTTTGACTGTAAATTGGAAAAATGACCCTGTCGCGAAAAAAATCCCGCGGCCCAAGCTGCCTGGAAGGATCCGCCTCCTTGATAAGGCCGGTTTTCAGAAGTTGGTCTTCTGAAAAACCTGCAGTTTTAGCAGCTCGAATCAGTGTATCAATCCCGTCCGGAGCATAGCCGAGACCAAATTTTTCAATAGTTTGTTCGTTAAACCCACGCTCCTTGAAATAGTTGAGACCAATGCTGCGGCCTTTGTCCGTTTGCATCATCTCCTGACGGAAAAAATTCTGGGCAAACTGGTTGACGATGTAAAGGCTTTCTGCCTGTTGTTGCGCAACCATAGCCTCAGGACTGAATTGAGTTTCCTCAATCTCTATCCCATATTTTTGGGCTATGTAGCGAAGACTTTCGGGAAAGGAAAAACGCTCATGCTCCATCAGGAACTGAACCGCGTTGCCGCCTTTACCACAGCCAAAACACTTGAACGTATTGCGCGATGGGGATACATGAAATGACGGCGTCTTCTCCTGATGAAAAGGGCAACGACCCAAGAGGCCTGTGCCGCGCCGGCGCAGCGCCACAAAGTCCTGGATGATTTCCTCAATTTTCACCGCATCGAGGATTTCACGCACACTCTTTGGAGAAATCATAATTTATCTAAACGTCGCGATTT
>CAYTNI010000499.1:0-2470 GCA_964439115.1 uncultured Saprospiraceae bacterium | reverse complement strand
ATTTAAGGCGTCTCGGTGCGTTAGACAAGAATACTGCGCCGACCGCCATGGATATTGCCGGAAAAGCCATTGCCTTCACCGACAGGGAATTGGTCAAAGCCTATCAGGAGCTGGAACGGCAGGTCAAGGAAGGCAGGGCGAAGTGGGAGGATGACCACCTCGACTACTTATTCATTCATTATTTATATGTGCGGAGTTTCTTCCCGGAGATACCGCTGTCGGCGGAAGCGGCGCGCGCCCGTAATTACTTCCTTGAGCAGGCAAATACCTACTGGCTCAAAAAAGGTATTTATGCGCAGGGCATGTTGGCGCTGGCGTTGCACCGACAGGGTACAGACAAGACCGTGCAGCGCATCCTGAGTTCATTGCGCGAGCGTGCTTTGCGCTCCGAGGAGATGGGCATGCATTGGAAATACGATCGCGGTTATTTTTGGTATGAAATGCCGGTAGAGACGCATGCCCTGATGATTGAAGTTTTTGCCGAAGCCGCGCAGGATATGTCCACTGTAGAGGAACTGCGCCTTTGGTTGCTGAAAAATAAGCAAACCACGCACTGGAAAACTACCAAGGCCACCGCATCGGCTGTTTATGCGCTCCTTGCTTTTGGCGACAACTGGCTGGCGGAAGACAAGCCCGTGGACATAAGTTTTGGTGATGCCGACCTGAAGAAGAGTCAGGTTAGGATTGCCGAAGCGCAGGCAACGGCGCAGGCGGGTACCGGCTATTTCAAGGCAAGCTGGCACGGCGGGGAGATCCAGCCGAAGATGGGCGATATCAAGGTGAAGAACCCCAACAAGGTAGTAAGTTGGGGCAGTGCTTACTGGCAGTACTTTGAGGAGTTGGACAAGATTACCACCTTTGAGGAGACGCCGCTCACGCTGAAGCGGCAGTTGTTCCGGGAGGAGCTCAGCGACACCGGTCCGGTGCTTCGGAGCCTGGATGGCAGTCGCAAGCTGCGCCCTGGCGACAAGGTCATTGCGCGGGTGGAGTTGCGCGTGGATCGCGACATGGAGTACGTGCATCTGAAGGATATGCGTGCTGCGGGTTTTGAGCCGATTAATGTGATGAGCCGATACCGGTGGCAGGACGGGCTGGGCTATTACGAGAGTACTGGCGACATGGCCACGCACTTTTTCTTCGATTACCTTCCGCGGGGCACTTACGTGTTTGAGTACCCCATGTGGGTTAGCCATGCGGGAGATTTCTCCAACGGCATCAGCACCATTCAGTGCATGTATGCGCCGGAGTTTTCGAGTCATTCACAGGGTGAGCGGTTTGAGGTAGAGCGGTAGAGGTTTTTTTTGAATTTTTTCGCCTTATTCATTGGGTAAGGGGAGGGGATGCGGTATCCTGCATCGGTGGGGGCTGGGGAGCGGGAGGAGGTTTGGAACTTTGGGGTGACTGGGTAAATTTGTATTCGGGCTCTTTTGTGGATTATAAGCATTGGTAGTGAGTGAAAAATAACATAAAAATACGAGCGAATGGTAGGAGTATTGCGGATGTCGCGGTTTGGGTAAGTTAATGCTACATACTGCCGTGAATAGTGAATTATCATATCCCATAGAAAGCAGCCAACAACTTAATTTTTTATCTTTGAAGAATGGAAGATTTATTAAGACTAAAGGATCGGGTTGATATAGCAATTGAAATTGGAGAAAGCTATTACCGTGAATTTAAAAGTGCATTTGAAGGCCCACCGACGAACAAAACACCTCGTGATATAAAAGAGGTTTGCTACGATATTGCCAAAACGCTTGTAGCTTTTGCCAATGCAGACGGTGGAGAGTTGTTTGTTGGAATTGAAGACGATAACACGGTAACAGGATTGCCATATTCTGATGATAAGAACTCAGTCATTCTGAAAGCCCCGGAAAGTAATGTGCTCAACACAACGCCTTTGCCACTTAAAAGAGGTTCACTAATTGACTACAACGGCAAAAAGGTGGCTTATTTTTCTGTTGAAAAGGGTGCTAAATATGTCCACGTAACCTCAAAAGGTGAATGTTTTCAGAGAAAAGACAGAGAATCGGTACCCACTGCCCCTGAACAAATTAGATTCCTAAGAGAGGAAGAAATATCAAGGGTATATGACAGACAATTTGTTGATTTGGCCAGTGTAAGCGACCTTGACCTGGCACTTGTCAATTCTGTTTCACAGAGTGTATTCAAATCAATGTCGCCGGAAAAATTTCTTCAATATTTAGAATTAGCAGAATTTGATGGAAACCGATTACGCTTAAGAAGGGCGGCCTTATTACTTTTTGCCAAACACCCAACGAAATGGCACCCAAGAAATCAGGTAAGAATTTTAAAAGTAAAAGGGACTGAAGAAAAAACAGGAGAAAACTTCAATATTGAAGAAGTGGGCGAAACAAGCGGAAATATTTTTACCCTATACGAGCAAAGTTGGGAATTACTTCGTCCAAATTTGACAGAAACAAGATTTTCAAAAGACGCTATTTTTAAAACT
>CAYTNI010000498.1:0-2470 GCA_964439115.1 uncultured Saprospiraceae bacterium | reverse complement strand
TTTTTTGACAATTATTTATAACATATCAACCCATCACACGCAAAACGAACCGCACCATGGCCGCACAAATCTTCATCAGCTATCGGACAGATGATGCGCTTACAGAAGCCGGCAGATTGCACCAGTCTCTGGAAAATTACTTCGGCAGGGATACCGTTTTCTACGATAAAGATGGCCTAAAACCCGGACAACAATGGCCGGAGGAACTAAAAAATCATGTAGAGGAGGCCAAAGTGGTACTTCTCCTCTGCAAAGATGCCGATATATGGCTCGGTGTAGAAAAATTCGGCCTGCGCAGGATTGATAACCCAGGAGACTGGGTGAGACTCGAAATTGAAACCGCCCTTAGCAAAGGCAAAATCCTGATTCCGGTACTCTTTGGTAATGATAACATTCTTCCACCTGAAGAGGCCTTGCCGGACTCCCTAAAGCCTTTAAAAAATATTCAACACCTCACCATCCGCTTAGATAGATGGGAAAATGACCTAAAACAGCTCCTAGATAGGCTGCCTCACATCATCCCCAACACCCAGAAGCCTTCCACCCCTCCCGACCCCCTCGAAAAATTGCCCCTTCCACCTGATATCGGTCTGCCGCAATACCCCTACAAGGGCCTCACCTGGTTTGAGGAAAGCGACGCCAAGATATTTTTTGGTCGCGAAAACGATATCCTGAAGCTTTATCAGAACCATCTGCAATCACCATACCGCTACATCACCCTTTTGTACGGGCAGTCGGGTGCCGGAAAATCTTCCCTGCTGCATGCCGGAGTGTTGCCCCGACTTCGGGCGCAGGGCTGGGCCACCACCTATCGGCGACGCACCAGGGATGGGGCCGCCCCCGATATCCTTCAGGCATATCTCGATAGCCCCCAGACCGCCGAGGGGCAATCTCTGCTCATCCTGGATCAGTTGGAAGAGATCTTTACCCATCCCCTACACCTCAGCATGGACGATGAAAAGGCGGAATTTCAGCGTCTGCTGCTGGCATTGCGCACCCAAAAGCCCAGTCTGAGGATGCTGCTGGGTTTTCGCAAGGAGTACCTGCCCGAGGTGGAAGCCCTGGTGGGAGAAATGCCGGGCGGCTACAACAAATCCTATTTGGAGGTAATGGAACGGGAGGGACTGGCGCGCGCCGTGGGAGCCATTCCAGGGTCTGCACTGGCAGTGGATTTCAGTGATTTAACCATTGCGCCCGGGGATAAAGATTTACCGCAGCACATTGCCGGCGACCTGTGGGCAGATCCTGTCAGCAAGTCCAATGCCACTCCCCTGCTTCAATTTATTCTGCGCAGGATGTGGGACGAAGCCGCACTGGAACCCCGTGCGGAATTCTCCAAAGCGCTGTACCAAAAGCATCGGCGTACCTCTGCCCGGGAGCTGATTGAAAGCCAGGTGGAAACCCTGCGGGACCGCTATGCCGGCGACCTCGACAGTGGCTTAGTGTGGGATTTGCTGCGGACTTTCGTCACTGCCGAACAGACTGCAGGGCAAAGTTCAGTTGGGGAGCTGCGCAAGCGGTACAGTCACCTCGACGGGGACGCTGCGGCCAGCCTTTGTGCGGAACTGAAAAGCCTGTATCTGCTCAGCGACACGGAAGTGGAGGGTCAGGCCGGTTACCGGTTGTCGCACGATGCCCTTGCCCCTGCCGTGCTGCAGATTTTCACCGAGAGCACCGCCCCCGGCCAGCAGGCCCGGCTGATGCTGGAGAGCAAACTGGGCAGGGGAGCGCAAGCGCAGACCCACGAAGAGACGCCCTTCAGCAAGATGGACCTGGATCTCATCGGGCGGGGCAAAAAAGGCATGTACCATTTGCCGGAGGACTGGGAGGCCGCGCTGGGGCGCGCTGAGGCCATTTACGCGGCGCAGATGGAAAAGGAAAGGCAACAGCGGCGGCATATCGCCGGCTTTTACCTCCGCGAGGCCCGCAAGCTCGCCGATCGTTTGGAATTCGAGCGGGCTTTTAAGGAATTGGAGAATGTGCTTCCAATGCTTCCTTTAGAGTTTGACCAGGAGGAGGAATTACAGGCCATGTTGGTTTACCTAATCCTTGTAGAAGCGGAAGGCGATAAACGCGAATTGGTGCTTTCATCATTAAATTATTTGAAAGGACTTTTAAAAGTTCGAGCGCCTATATACGTTGAAGCCCTTGAGAATCTCTCCGGTGCGGACTTTGCAGATGCGATATATAACATGTTGGAATCCACGAACTCGTCATTGGTCAGCAAGCTGCGGGCGCGGCTTTTTCCGGAGATGGTGCCCGTACCTGGCGGTAGTTGTATGATAGGAGAGGATGATAACCGCCGGCAAATGGAGACCGGTGATTTTGCCATGGCGCGGGTACCGACCACCTGGGCGCAGTTTTACCTATTTTGCGTGGCTACCGGCCGGCCCCTGCCGGCCTCTCCGGGTTGGGGGCGTTTTGCCGACAACCCGGTGGTGAATGTGAACTGGTACGATGCCGTGGAATA